>DHMW01000107.1:0-1601 GCA_002405995.1 Oscillospiraceae bacterium UBA4632 | reverse complement strand
ACGCTGCCCTCGCTCTTGATGCGGAAGAGGCCGACCTTGGCGGTGTTGTCCACGTGCGTGCCGCCGCAGAACTCCATGGACACATCGCCCATTTCGACCACGCGGACGACGTCGCCGTACTTTTCGCCGAACATTGCGATGGCGCCTTTCTTCTTGGCTTCCTCGATGGGCAGCACCTCAGTCACAACGGGGATGCCGTCAAGCACCGCGTCGTTGACGAACGTGTCGATCGCAAGCAGCTGCTCGGGCGTGATGGACTCGAAGTGCGTGAAGTCGAAGCGCAGGCGATCCGGCTCAACAAGCGAACCGGCCTGATGCACATGGTCGCCGAGCACTGCCTTGAGCGCGGCGTCGAGCAAGTGCGTGGCGGAGTGCGCACGGCGGATGGCTGCGCGGCGCTCAGCATTGATAGAAGCCTCCACCGTATCGCCGAGCTGGAAGCTGCCGTGGATGACCTTACCGCTGTGCATAAACTTGCCGCCCTTGTTCTTCTGGACGTCCGTGACCTCAAACACGGCCTCGCCGCAGCGGATGACGCCCGTGTCGCCGATCTGACCGCCCATTTCGGCGTAAAACGGAGTCTTATCGAGGACGACGATGCCCTCCACGCCGCTCATCATGGCCTCGGCCTGCTCGCCCTCGACCACCAGCGCGACGATCTTCGCGTCGTCGATGGAATCGTGGTCGTAGCCGACGAATTCGGTGGACGGGATGTCCTTGCCGAACTCGACACCCGCCCAGCCGAGGTCACCGAGCGCCTTGCGTGCCTCGCGGGCGCGGGTCTTCTGCTCCTGCATCTCGCGGTCAAAGGCTTTGCGGTCAAGGGTCATGCCCTCGTCCTCGACCATCTCGATCGTCAGGTCGATGGGGAAGCCGTAGGTGTCGTACAGCTTGAAGGCGTCCGCGCCGGAGAAGACGGTCTCGCCCTTCTCCTTGTGGGCGGAAAGCAGCTCGGTGAAGATCTTCATGCCGCCGTCGATGGTCTTGGCAAAGTTCTCCTCCTCGGTGCGGATGACCTTGGTGATATAGGCCTGACGCTCGCGCAACTCGGGATAGTGGCCCTCGTTCTCGTGCACGACCGTGTCCACGACCTCATAGAGGAACGGACGGTTGACGCCGAGGAGCTTGCCGTGGCGGGCCGCTCTTCTCAGCAGGCGGCGCAGCACATAGCCGCGGCCCTCGTTGCTGGGCAGCACGCCGTCGCAGATCATAAAGGATGCCGAGCGGATATGGTCGGTGATCACGCGCAGGGACACGTCCTTCTCGCGGCTCTGGCCGTAGCTCGCGCCGGTGATCTCGGTCACCTTATTCGTGATATTCATGACCGTATCCACGTCGAACAGCGAGTCCACATCCTGGCACACAACGGCAAGGCGCTCAAGACCCATGCCGGTGTCGATGTTCTTCTGCTTGAGTTCGGTGTAGTGGTTGTGCCCGTCGTTGTCGAACTGGGAGAAGACGATATTCCAGACCTCCATATAGCGGTCGCAGTCGCAGCCAACGGTGCAGCCGGGCTTGCCGCAGCCATACTTCTCGCCGCGGTCATAGTAAATCTCGGAGCAGGGTCCGCACGGACCCGAGCCGTGCTCCCAGAAGTTGTC
>DHMW01000038.1:6717-6977 GCA_002405995.1 Oscillospiraceae bacterium UBA4632 | reverse complement strand
AAGGTCTGCGACCTGATCTTCGAGACCTACAAGGATTTCGGCATCACGGATTACCGCTGCGTGCTGTCGCTGCGCGACCCGGCGGACAAGGAAAAGTATCACGATGACGACGCAATGTGGAACACAGCCGAAAACGCGCTGCGAGAGGTGCTCAACGAGCTGGGTATCCACTACACCGAGGAGATCGGCGAGGCGGCGTTCTACGGCCCCAAGCTGGACGTGAATGTGCGCCCGGCTGTCGGCGCGGAGTACACGCTGTC
>DHMW01000038.1:0-6625 GCA_002405995.1 Oscillospiraceae bacterium UBA4632 | reverse complement strand
GAGGAAAAGACGCCTGTGGTGCTGCACCGCGCGATCCTCGGCTCGCTCGACCGCTTCATGGCATACCTCATCGAGGAGACGATGGGCGCGTTCCCGACCTGGCTCGCTCCCGTGCAGGCAAAGTTCCTGCCCGTGACCGACCGCGCGAACGAGTACTGCGAAAAGCTTGCCGCGCAGCTCGAGGAGCAGGGCTTCCGCACCGAGGTCGATTACCGCAACGAGAAGATTGGTCGCAAGATCCGCGATGCGCAGACCGAGAAGGTGCCTTACATGGTCATCGTGGGCGACCGCGACATGGAAAACGGCACGGTGTCCCCGCGCCACCGCGCGGACGGCGACCTCGGCGCGATGAGCGCGGACGAGTTCGCCGCACTGCTCAAGGAAGTTGTAGACAACAAGGAAAAGAAATAAATCCTGCATAAAGAGCGCATAAAGAGCAAATTCAGGGAACGGCGGGGCGCCGTTCCCTGAATTTTTTTATGGTTGCTGAAAAAATAGCAAGCTTGACAAAAAATGGACGGCCGAAAAGGCGGTTTCCTTAAAATGTTCGAAAATATTTGGCAAAATAGCCGAAAATCCAAAAGTGACTTGAAATAAAACCTGCATTCAGTTATAATAGGCACGCTTGAAAGAGGCATTCAATCATTTGGCTGCGCGGCGGAAAGCGACCGCTGCCGCAGTGCCGGGCCGAAGGGGCGATGGCGCTGCGGAAACGTTTGCGGACCGGCTCGCACCGAAAAATCGAAAAGGAGATTGCGTATGAAAAAGTTCTTAGCTCTGCTGCTCTCCGTCGTTATGGTCCTTGCTCTTGTCGCCTGCGGCGGCGAGAAGACCGACGACACCCAGAACAATGACGGTGATCAGACCTCTACCGAGCCCGTTGCCATCACCCTGGCGACCGGCGGCACCTCCGGCACCTACTATGCTGTCGGCGGCGTTCTCAAGACCGTCCTCGACTCCAAGCTGACCCTCTCCACCCTGAACGTTGAGTCCACTGGCGCTTCCGTCGCGAACGTCAACATGATCACCGACGGCCAGGCTCAGATGGCCATCCTCCAGTCCGACGTTATCAACTACGCGCACGAGGGCACCAACTCCTTCGAGGGCGCTCCCGAGGATAACGCTCTGTGGGTCGCCGGTATCTACAACGAGACCGTCCAGATCCTCGCCAAGCCCGGCATCAACACCGTGTCCGACCTCAAGGGCAAGACCGTCTGCGTCGGCGACGTCGGTTCCGGCACCGAGATCAACGCCTGGCAGGTGCTCAGCGCCGCGGGCCTGACCAAGGACGACATCACTGCTGTGAACGGCTCCTTCCAGGATGGCGTTGACCAGCTCAAGGACGGCAAGATCGACGCGGCCTTCACCGTCGCCGGCGCCCCCACCACCGCTATCGTTGACTATGCCACCACCAACACCCTGAACCTCGTCTCCCTCTCCGACGACGAGCTCAAGGCGATCCAGGCCGAGTATCCGTTCCTGATCCGTGACGACCTCAAGGCCGGCACCTACACCGGTCAGGACAAGGACGTTGTCTGCGTCGCGATCCAGGCTACTCTCGTCGCCTCCCAGGATCTGAGCGAGGATGTCGTTTATGAGTTCGTCAAGGCCATGTTCGACAACAAGGACGACCTGGTTGCCGGTCACGCCAAGTTCGGCTTCCTGGATGCCACCTCCGCTTCCGCCGGTGCCACCGTTCCCATGCACCCCGGTGCTGAGAAGTACTACAAGGAAGTTGGCGTTCTGTAAGAAGAACAGCAACTGCTGAAAGTGTATTGACGTGAGGTCAAATTTACGGAGATACATAACTGCGGCCGCCGCAATGATGTTAATTATTGCGGCGGCTGCCGTATTGATTCCCCGCGCAGGGTACTACCTCACCCTGCGCAACCGCGACACGGGAGAGGTCTACGCCCGCTACCGCATGGACGAGGGCGACCGCTTCTCCGTGACCTTTATCCATTCTGTGAACAAATACCCCCTGACCGATACCTATGAGATCGAGAACAAAACGATCTATGTGGAAGAGACGACCTACTGCTCCTTCGGCGCGGGCGTGCAGACGGAGCTGAACCCCGGCGAAACGCTTGACAAGGTCTATGTGGACCGGCCGGACTACAAGGGCTGGGCTATGGTCATCCGAAATATCCATCAGGACAGGACAAACGTCGGCTACATCGTCGGCACGGTCTCCGACCATGTGCTGAACGTGAACGGCGAGGATGTCAGTCTGCGTGATTTGTGTGGAAAAAACGCGCCTGTGCGTTTTAATTATGAGTTCTGGCTCGTTTGAGCGCACGGACGCTCGAAAATAGAACAAGGAGGAAATTGCATCATGGCTGAAAACGAAAACCTCAACAATGCCGCCGTCGATACCGAAGTCGGTACGATGGAAGACGTTGAGGCGATCATGAAAAAGTACGACCGTGAGTCGAACACGCGCATCTGGGAGGGTACGCCCAAAAAGATCCTGCGTGTCTTCACGGCCCTGTTCGGTATTTTCCTGATCGTTATGAACATGTGGCTGAAGATGGACGAGCGTGCGCGCCGCCCGATCTTCCTGGGTCTTGTCATCCTGCTCGTGTTCATCTACTACCCGCTGAAGAAGGGCTCCCAGAAGGTCAACTATATGCCCTGGTACGACATCGTCATGGCACTGGTCGGCTCGTTCTGCTACTTCTTCTATCCCCTGAATCTGGAGCGCATTGTCAAGCTCGGTACCCGTATCCAGAAGGACTTCGTGCTTCAGATCGGCGATCTGAGCATTCCGCTGCTGATCGTCTTTGCCATTGTCGGTACGCTCATTCTGGTCGAGTGCTGCCGCCGCGTGGTCGGTATGCCGATCATCTGTGTGGCCGCCGTGTTCGTGCTCTACGCCTTCTTTGGCGCGGGCAAGACGCTCACGACCGTTATGTATAACCTCTTCTATACCACCACCGGTATCCTCGGCACCCCGATCGGCGTCTGCTCGACCTACATCGCGCTGTTCGTCATCTTCGGCGCCTTCCTGGAGGCCACCGGCGTTGCAAACTTCTTCATCGACTGCGCGAACGCGCTGGTCGGCTGGGCGAGCGGCGGTCCCGCGAAGGTCGCGGTCGTTTCCTCCGCCCTCTGCGGCATGGTTTCCGGCTCCTCCGTCGGCAACACCGTTACCACCGGTTCCGTTACCATCCCGATGATGAAGAAGACCGGCTATCCGCCGGAGTTCGCCGGCGCGGTCGAGGCTGCTGCCTCCACCGGCGGTCAGATCATGCCCCCGATCATGGGCGCGGCTGCGTTCCTGATGGCGGAGATGGTCGGCGTTCCCTATGCCGATATCATCGTGCGCGCCATCCTGCCCGCGTTCCTGTACTTCCTCGGCATCTTCCTCGGCGTCCACTTCAAGGCGAAGAAGCTCGGCCTCAAGGGCCTGCCCCGCGAGGAGCTGCCCAAGTGGAAGGTCCTGCTGCCGATGATCTACCTCATCCTCCCGCTGGTCGTTCTGGTCTACATGATCATGATCGGCTTCACGATGGCGACCGCCGCCGTGTACGCGACGCTTTACTGCGTGGTCGTCGCCATGATCAGCCGCGAGGCGGGCAAGAAGAAACTCGTCATGGCGCTTCCTCTGCTCCCCCTGCTGTTCATGACGCTCACCAGCCGCAGCTTTGAGCCGGGCACCTTCATGGGTGAGCATGGCGTTACGCTGTGCCTGCTGATCGCGCTCGCCCTGATCATCATCAACTACCTCCTCAGCAAGCCCAACGCCAAGAGCCTGCCCACCATCATCGACGCCTTTGAAAACGGCGGCAAGAACTGCCTGAGCGTCGGTATTGCCTGCGGTATGGCCGGTATCATCGCCGGCGTCGTCACCATGACTGGTCTCGGCCAGGTCCTCATCGGCGCGATCGTCAGCCTGTCCAACGGTCACCTGATCATCGCTCTGGTGCTGACGATGCTCTGCTGCATCGTGCTCGGCATGGGCGTTCCCACCACTGCGAACTACATCATCATGGCGACCACCTGCGCGCCGATCCTTGCCACCGGCATGGGTCTCAACCTGATGGCTGCCCATATGTTCTGCTTCTACTTCGGTATCGTCGCCGATATCACCCCGCCGGTCGCGCTGGCCGCCTACGCAGGCTCTGCCATCGCCAAGGCTCCCCCGATGAAGACCGCCTGGAACGCGACCCGCCTTGCCATCGCGGCGTTCATCATCCCCTACATCTTTGCTTACAATAACGCGATGATTTTCGTGGGTGAGGATGTCAACTTCCTGAGCGTCGCCTCCATCACGATCTCCGCGACGCTCGGCATGGCGTCCATTGCCGCGGGCCTGATGGGCTACCTGATCCGCGACATGAAGTGGATCAGCCGCATCGCACTGGTCGTCGGCGGTCTGCTGATGGTCATCCCCGGCACCGTCACCGACCTTGCGGGCCTTGCGGTCCTGATCGCCGTCCTCGTTCTCCAGCGCATCGAGAACAAGAAGGATAAGGCTGCCGCATCCATGTAAGGCAAAGCCATACACATCAGAAAAGAGGCTGCTTTGGCAGCCTCTTTTTTTGCGCATACGCAGCCGCGGCAGCGCATAGGGTGGGGGAGATAAGGAGGTCATTTTTATGCCAAGGATCTATCTGAGCCCCTCCACACAGGACTGGAACCCCTACGTTGACGGCAGCGGCAGCGAGGAATACTGGATGAATCTGCTGGCGGACGCGCTCGAGCCGTATCTTTACGCGAACGCCATCGCCTTTGTGCGCAACACGCCGGAGATGACCGCCGCCTCGTCCATCGCGCAGGCAAACAGCCTCGGCGGCTTCGACTTTTATCTTGCCCTGCACTCGAACGCCTCGGGCTCAGGGCAGGAGGGGAAAAACCGCGGGATCATCGTCTTTTACTATCCCACAAGCAGCGATGGCAAGCGCGCCGCCGAGCTTTTCGCCGCGCAGCTGCGCAAGGTCTACCCGCTGCCGGATAAGGTGACGGCGCAGTCCACCACGACGCTCGGCGAGGTAAGGCAGCCCAAATACCCCGCCGATCTCATCGAGCTGGGCTACCACGATAACTATGACGACGCGCGCTGGATCGAAAATAATCTTGACGCCGCGGCGCAGGCCATCGCGCGGGGGCTGACGGATTACTTCGGCCTGCCGTTCCTTTATCCGCAGCTCGTGCGCACGGGCGTTGTGACGACAGAGGGCTCGCCGCTGCTGCTGCGCGCATACCCGGGCATCGACGGGGAGGTGGTCGGCAGTATTCCGAACGGAGAAAGCGTGCCGGTTTACAGCAGCTACCAGGGCTGGTACTCCGTCAGCTACGGCGGGCAGCCCGGCTATGCGGCGCAGGCATACATCGTGATCTGACGGCGAAGCCGCGCCCAATATTTTGGGCGCGACTTTTTCTTGACAGCGCGTCATAAAAAGTTTACAATATCTTCTGGATTTATGGAGGGGAGAGAAGGGGAATCTCCCGTTTGTGATTCAAAAACCCGTTTTATAGATCGAAAACAAGACACACAGGAGGAATACATGATCAGCTATGTTTATGCCGCGCTGATCGCGGCAGCGGCGCTGGTGCTTGGCATTCTTCTTGGTATTTGGATTCGCAAGAGAGCCGCCAAGCGCGCAGAGGAAAAGATCTCCAATGCCGACGAAGAGGCTCTCCGTATTGTCAACGAGGCGATCAAGAGCGCCGAAAGCAAGAAACGCGAAGTCATGTTGGAAGCGAAGGAAGATATCCTGCGCTCCCGAAACGAATACGAGAAGGAAGTCAAGGAACGCCGCGCCGAGCAGCAGAAGCAGGAGCGCAGGCTCCAGCAGAAGGAGGAGAACCTCGACCGCAAGACCGACGCACTGGAAAAGCGCGAGGAATCCCTCAACCAGAAGCATGCCGCTCTGGACAAGGAAAACGAAGAGATCAAGATCATCAAGCGCAGCCAGACCGAAATGCTCGAACGCATTTCCGGTTTCACTGCTGAAGACGCCAAGAAGTATCTGATCGAGCAGGTCGAGAGCGAGGTCACACATGAGACCGCGCTCAAGATCAAGGAGCTTGAGCAGCGCGCCAAGGAAGAGGCTGATACCCGCGCCCGCGAGATCGTTGCCTCCGCCATTCAGCGCTGCGCCGCCGATCATGTCGCCGAGATCACCGTCAGTGTGGTTCCCCTGCCCAATGACGAGATGAAGGGCCGCATCATCGGCCGCGAGGGCCGCAACATCCGCACCATCGAAACGCTCACGGGCGTCGATCTGATCATCGACGACACGCCCGAGGCGATCACCGTCTCGTGCTTCGAGCCGGTGCGCCGCGAGGTCGCGCGCCTTGCGCTCGAAAAGCTTATCGCCGACGGGCGCATCCACCCCACGCACATTGAAGAGATGGTCAACAAGGCCCGCCGCGAGGTGGACGCCGTCATCAAGTCCGAGGGCGAGCGCGCCGTGCTGGAGACCGGCATCCGCGGCCTGCACCCCGAGCTTGTGAAGATGCTCGGCCGCCTGCATTACCGCACGAGCTACGGCCAGAACGTCTTGCAGCATTCCATCGAGGTCTCCCACCTCGCCGGGATGATGGCCGCCGAGCTGGGGGCGGACGTTTACGCCGCCAAGCGCGCAGGCCTGCTGCACGATATCGGCAAGGCCGTCGA
>DHMW01000041.1:21260-21533 GCA_002405995.1 Oscillospiraceae bacterium UBA4632 | reverse complement strand
GCCGTGGACGACGAACACGTGCGCCGGCTTCGGGTCGAACGCCTTGATCCACTCGATCAGATGATCGTGGTCGGCGTGGGACGAAAGCCCCTGGAAGTTGACGATCTTCGCCTTGACGGCGATCTCCTCGCCGAAGAGCTTGACCTTCTCGGCGCCGTCGAGCAATCTGCGCCCCAGCGTGCCGGGCGACTGGAAGCCGACGAACACGACCGCGCTGTTCGCGCGCCAGAGGTTATGCTTGAGGTGGTGACGGATGCGGCCCGCGTCGCACAT
>DHMW01000041.1:20498-21214 GCA_002405995.1 Oscillospiraceae bacterium UBA4632 | reverse complement strand
GCGTCGCACATGCCGGAGGCGGAGATGATGACCTTGGGCGTCGGGTCCATGTTGAGCATCTTGGACTCCTCGCTCGACTCGACCAGGTTGAGGTTCGGGAAGGTGAACATGTGCGTGCCGTCCTTGACGAGCTCGAGCGCCTGCTCGTCAAGATAGCCGTGCAGGTCGCCGCAGAACACGGTCGTCGCCGCCTTGGCGAGGGGAGAGTCGATGTACACAGGGAAATTCGGCGTGGATCTGACGAGCTTCTGGTCCTTGATCTCGCGGATGAAGTACAAAAGCTCCTGCGTGCGCCCCACGGCGAACGACGGGATGACGACGTTGCCGCCCCTGCCGAGCGTTTCGTCGATGATCTCGGCGAGCTCGTCGGTATAGCTCCACACCTCGGTGTGGTTGCGGTCGCCGTAGGTCGATTCCATCACGACGTAGTCCGCCTTCTTCAGGAGCTGCGGGTCGCGGATGATGGGCTGATCGACATTGCCGATATCGCCGGAGAAGACAAGCGTTTTATGCACGCCTGCTTCCTCCAGCTCCAGCGTGATGGACGCCGAGCCGAGCAGATGCCCCGCATCGGTAAACACGGCGTTCACGCCCTCGCAAAGCTCCACCGCCTCGCCGTATTCGCAGGTCGTCACATACTTGAACACATCCAGCGCGTCCTGCTCGGTGTAGAGCGGCTCGACCGGGTCGCGTCCCGCGCGCTCGCCCTTGCGGTT
>DHMW01000041.1:0-20430 GCA_002405995.1 Oscillospiraceae bacterium UBA4632 | reverse complement strand
GCGTCGCTCTCCTGAATGTGGGCAGAGTCGAGCAGCATGATCTTCATCAGGTCTGCCGTCAGGCGCGTGGTCAGGATGCGGCCGTGGAAGCCGTTTTTCACCAGCAGCGGGATGCGGCCCGTGTGGTCGATGTGCGCGTGGGTGACGAGCAGGATGTCGATGCTGCCGGGGGCAAAGGCGAGGTAGCGGTTGTCAAGCTCATCGCGCCCCTGCTGCAGGCCGCAATCGATGAGGAGCTTTTTTCCGTTGATCTCCAGGCAGTGGCACGAGCCGGTCACGCAGCGGTCGGCGCCGTAAAAGTGCAGTTTCATTTTGTTTCCTCCTTGCGGATGCTTCTTCCTGAATCGCACGGCGGGCCAGTCCCGCCGGAAAGATATGCCGGTATCGGCCACCGCTATTTTACCACAGCGTCCCGGCAAAGCGCAAGCCGAATGTAAAATTGCGGCCGCAGCGCTGCGTCCGCCGCCCGCGCGGCAAATATTTACACTCCGTTCATTGATATCGGCAAATTTCCTTTGCATATCGCAGGCCGGGATGATATACTGTTAGCTGTGCAATTATGCTTCTACGAAAGGAAGTTTTCAATATGGGTCTTTTCAGCAAAATGTTCGGCACGTATTCCGACCGCGAGCTCAAGAGCATCTACCCCATCGTCGATAGGATCGAGGCGATGGCGGACGAATATAAGGCGATGAGCGACGCTGAGCTTCAGGCCAAAACGCCGGAGTTCAAGCAGCGCCTTGCAAACGGCGAAACGCTCGACGATATCCTGCCCGAGGCGTTTGCCACCGTGCGCGAGGCTGCGGGCCGCGTGCTGGGGCTGTACCCCTACCGCGTGCAGCTCGTCGGCGGCATCGTGCTGCACCAGGGCCGCATCGCCGAGATGAAGACCGGCGAAGGCAAAACGCTGGTCGCCACCCTGCCTGCCTACCTCAACGCCCTCACCGGCGAGGGCGTCCACATCGTCACCGTGAACGACTATCTTGCCAAGCGCGACAGCGAGTGGATGGGCAAGGTGCACCGCTTTCTGGGGCTTTCCGTGGGCCTTATCATCCACGACCTCACGAACGAGGAGCGCCGCAGGGCCTACGCCGCCGACATTACCTACGGCACGAACAACGAGATGGGCTTCGACTACCTGCGCGACAACATGGCGATTTACGCAAGCGAGCTCGTCCAGCGCGGTCATGCCTTTGCCATCGTCGATGAGGTGGACTCCATCCTCATCGATGAAGCGCGCACGCCGCTCATCATCTCCGGCATGGGCGAAAAGTCCACGGAGATGTACGCCCGCACGGAAAATCTCGTGCGCACCTTCCGCAAGAAGGTCATCACCGAGAGCGACGACAAGGAAGAGGAGGATGTGAACGAGAACGCCGACTACATCGTCGATGAAAAGGCAAAGACCGCGACGCTCACCGCCCGCGGCGTGAAGAAGGCGGAGGAGTACTTCGGGCTTGCGAATCTCTCCGACCCCGAAAATTCCACCATCGCGCACCACATCAACCAGGCGCTCAAGGCGCACGGCACGATGAAGCGCGATATCGACTACGTCATCAAGGACGGGCAGGTCGTCATCGTCGATGAATTCACGGGCCGCCTTATGTTTGGGCGCCGCTACAGCGACGGGCTGCATCAGGCGATCGAAGCGAAGGAGCACGTTGAGGTCGCGCGCGAGAGCAAGACGCTTGCGACCATCACGTTCCAGAACTACTTCCGCCTCTATGGCAAGCTCTCCGGCATGACCGGCACGGCGCTCACAGAGGAAGAGGAATTCGGCACGATCTACAACCTCGATATCATCGAGATCCCGACCAATCGTCCCATCGCCCGTATCGATTATCCCGACGTTGTCTATAAGACCGAGGCGGCGAAGTACCGCGCCGTCATCGCGCAGGTGAAGGAATGCCACGCCAAGGGCCAGCCTGTGCTCGTCGGCACGGTGTCGATCGAAAAGAACGAGAAGCTTTCATATCTGCTCTCCCGCGAGGGCATCAAGCATAACCTCCTGAACGCGAAGAACCACGAAAAGGAAGCCGAGATCGTCGCCCAGGCCGGCAAGCTCGGCGCGGTCACGGTCGCAACGAACATGGCCGGCCGCGGCACCGATATCATGCTCGGCGGCAACGCCGAGTACATGGCGAAAAATGACCTGCGCAAGGCGGGCCTTTCCGACGAGCTGATCGCCGAGGCGACCGGCTACGCCGAGACCGACAACAAGGAAATTCTCGACGCGCGTGAGATGTTCGCCAAGGCCCTCGAAAAGCACCGCGCCGAGATCAGCGGCGAGGCGGACAAGGTCCGCGAGGCGGGCGGCCTCTTCATCATCGGTACGGAGCGTCACGATTCCCGCCGTATCGACAATCAACTGCGCGGCCGCGCCGGCCGTCAGGGCGACCCGGGCGAGACGCGCTTCTACCTCTCGCTCGAGGATGATCTGCTGCGGCTGTTCGGCGGCGAGCGCATCACGGGCCTGATGGAGCGCTTCAACCTCGATGAGGATACGCCGATCGAGAACAAGACGCTCTCCAAGGCGATCGAAAACGCGCAGACAAGCGTGGAATCCCGCAACTTCCAGTACCGCAAGAGCACGCTGGAATATGACGACGTGATGAACAAGCAGCGCGAGATCATCTACGGCCAGCGCAAGCAGGTGCTCGACGGGCTGGACATCAAGCAGACCGTTCTGAATATGCTGCGCAGCAGCATCGATAGTCAGGTCGCCTTCGCCTTCGGCGAGCACGGCAAAACCGACGATGAGCACCGCGCCGATGCACTCAAGAGCTGCGAGGGCACCTACTTCCCGCGCGGCGCCGTGGATGCTTCGTCTCTTGCCGGCCTCTCCGCGCAGGATCTGAGCGACCGCTTCTACGACGCGGCGGAGCAGTATTACGAGGCAAAGGAGGCCGCTGTCACCTCGCCGGTCATGCGCGAGCTGGAGCGCGTGGTGCTGCTGCGCGTGGTGGATGAGTACTGGATGGACCACATCGACGCCATGAGCGAGCTGCGCCAGGCCATCCGGCTGCAATCCTACGGCAACAACAAGCCCATCGATGTTTACAAGCAGGAATCGCTCACGATGTTCGAGGATATGATCTCCGCCATTCAGGGCGACACGGTGCGCCGCATCTTCTCCGCGCGCATCAAGACGGAAAGCGAGGTCAAGCGCGAGCGCGTGGCGGAGGGGCTGGTCGCCACCACCGCGGGCGACGGCAGCGTAAAAAAGAAGCCGCGCAAGGTGCAGAAGATCGGCCGCAACGACCCCTGCCCCTGCGGCAGCGGCAAGAAGTACAAGCAGTGCTGCGGCAGGTAAGGATCACTTGTAAGTGATAGGAATTCTCCCCCACACCCATGGGGGATACGGGAAGGGGGCCGTTCTCTCGCATGAGAGAATGCTCCCTTTCTTCACACAAGCGCGAAAGGAAATGCCGCCCGGGGGGCGGCAATATCTCCGCACCCCTTCGGTGCAGAAAGAGGAGGCTCCTTTGATGTCTTTCACCGAGCACAACGTAAACGGCCTTATCTACGACACGTCCGATGTCATCTCCGCCGCAGGCGGCACCGTCCACGCCTTCACCACGCGGCACGGCGGTGTGAGCCCCGCGCCGTTCGACTCGCTCAACTTTGCCGACAATCGCGGCGACACGGCGGAAAACCTGCTGGAAAACTACCGCCGTCTCGGCGCAGCCGTGGGCTTTGACGCAGGCCGCGCCGTCGGCTGCCGCCAGATCCACTCCGACCGCGTTCGCATCGCGTCCGAGGCGGACGCGGGCAGGATCCTCTGGAACGACCGCCCCCATGATGCCGACGGGCTCATCACGAACGTGCCGGGCCTGCCGCTGTTCGTCTATGGCACGGACTGCTGCGTCATCACGCTCTATGACCCCACGGCGCGCTGCATCGGCGCGGTCCACGCCGGCTGGCGGGGCACGGCGGCCGGCATCGCACTCAAGGCGGCGGTGTCGATGATGAGCTGCTACGGCGCGGATCCCTATACGCTGCGCGCCGCCATCGGCCCGGCCATCGGCAAATGCTGCTTTGAGGTGGACCGCGATGTGGCCGGGCAGTTCTTTGACCTGCTCGACCCCGCCGTAGACGAGCGCATTGAGCAGCGCGGCGAGAAATACCACATCGATCTCAAGGGCATCAACCGCCTCTGGCTGCTGCGTGCGGGCATCGATCCCCGGCACATCGACGTGCATCCCGACTGCACGAAATGCCATCCCGAGCGCTACTGGTCCCACCGCGCGATGGGCGAGCGGCGCGGCGGCATGGCAGCGGTCATCTGCATGACGGAGGACGCGCGATGACGCGCCGTTTCTGCGCACTGCTGTGCGCGCTCGCGCTCGTGCTGCTGCTCGGCGGCTGCTGGTCGGACGATACGGCCGACGACAGCGGCGAATTCTGGGAGGATGGACTGTCCGGCGGCGAGACCGATACCGTTGAGCCGTCCGCCGCGCCCATCACCGCCTTCGCTCTCCCTTATCTGCAAAACGGCAGCCTTGACCCCGTCGCATGCTCCGACGGGATGCAGCAGACCGTCGGCGCGCTGCTCTACGAGGGGCTGTTCGCGTTGGACGGGCACTTTGCGCCGCAGAACGTGCTGTGCAGCCGCTATGAACACAACGACGCCTTCACGAGCTACACCTTCTATCTGCGCGAGGACGTTGTCTTTTCCGATGGCTCTCCCCTGGCGGCGGCGGACGTGCTTGCCACGCTGCGCCGCGCGGCGCAGAGCGAGCGCTACGGCGCGCGCTTTGCCAACGTATCCTCCATGCGCATTTCGGGCGGCGCGCTCGCCGTCACGCTCACGCGCGCGGACAGCGCCTTCCCCGCGCTGCTGGATATCCCCATCGTCAAGTCCGGCTCAGAGAAGAACGCCGTACCGCTCGGCACGGGCCCCTACCTCTTTGTCACCGACGGCGACGGCGCGCATCTGCAGCGCAGCGGCGAGTGGTGGCAGGGAAAGACCCTGCCGCTCGCGCGCATCGAGCTGCACGCGGTCAAGGATGCCGACACGGCGGCGTATCTTTTCTCCTCGCGCGAGGTGCATCTGCTCTCAGCCGACCTGACGGGCAGCGCGGGCGAGCTTCGCAGCGCGGACACAGCGCTCACCGACTACGCCACGGCAAACATGATCTACCTCGTCTTCAACACACAGCGTGCGCCGCTGTCCGACGCTGCGCTGCGCGCCGCCATTGCCGGCGCATTCGACCGCGATACCGTTGTCACCGGCTATCTCGCAGGGCACGCCGAGGCGGCGCGCTTTCCGCTCTCGCCGCACAGCGCGGCCTACCCCGCGGCGCTGGAAAGCACGCTGGCCGCCCCATCCCTCGCCGCAGCGCTGGAGGATGCGGGCATCACAGACGAGCGCCCCCGCACGCTGACGATCCTCGTCAGCGAGGGGGACGCTTTCAAGGTCTCCATCGCCGGTTACCTCAGCCGCACGCTGACGCAGGGCGCACTGACGGTCACGGTGCGCGCCCTGCCCTGGGCGGACTACCTCGCGGCGCTGGAAAGCGGCATTTTCGACCTCTGCCTCGGCGAGGTGCGCCTGACGGCGGACTGGGACATTTCCCCGCTCGTGCGCACGGGCGGCGCGCTCAACTACGGCCGCTACGCCGACGGGCAGTGCGACGCGCTGCTGGACGCCTTCCTTGCCGACGAAACGGAGCAGACCGCAGCCGCGCTCTGCCGTTATCTTGCGCAGAGCGCGCCCATCGCGCCCATCGCGTTCAAGACCTTCTCCGTCCTTACGCCCGAAGGGCTGGTCGAGGGCCTGGCGCCCACCGTTTCCTCGCCGTTTTACGGGATCGAGGGCTGGACGGTGCGCCTTGACGAGGGATGAGAGCGCAGTGAAGCTTCCTTGAAAAAGCGGCAAAGCGATTTTTTGACCGGCTGCGGATGCGCAGAGCATCTGATGGGATGCAATTATGGGAAGCTCCCCTTGCGGGTAGGCCGTTCCGGAATACGGCCTTGCTTTCAGCGAAAAGCCACCGACCCTGAATGATTCAGAGTCAGTGGCTTTTTCGATACGGTCTGAACGGTAATTTGTAACGCTGCCCTTATGCGCGGGCAGCTTTCGGCGCCCGTTTTCTTTTCCGGCAGCCCGTTATCTTCTCCTGCGCCCGCGATAGCCGCTGCTGACCGCGCCGCGGCGGCGCCGTCCGTAGCGGCGCCGGCGGGAAAATACCGTAACGTAGACGGTCAGCGCCGCGATGAGCACGACCAGCGCGATGAGGGCGAGCTTTACCCATGCCTGGGAGAAGAAGCGGATCACGTCGCGCTGCGCCGTGAGGAACCACGAGGCGGAAACGTCGTTGAGCGCCAGCAGCTCCACCTCGCCGTAGACCGTGCCGCCGTACGAGAGCGTGAGCGTGCCGAGTACGTCGCCCGCAGAGACGGGCGCATCGACGGTCTCGTTCACCAGCGTGACGGTGCGCTCGAGCATGGCGGGGGTCACATCGTTCGGCAGCAGGCAGGCGAGATCCTCTGCCGCGTGTGCGACGACGTAATTCGTCTCGCTCGAAAGGGCGACAGGCACCTCCTGGATGGGCTCGTCAGAGGACAGGATGTCCTGACGGGTGAAATTGTCGAAGCCCCAGTCGAACAGGCGTGACGTTTCGGAGAAGCTGCGCGTCTGGATGGTCTCGCCGTCCTCAAGCGTCACGCGCTCCGCGCCCAGCACCACGCTGATCATATGGCGGCTGCCGCGCAGCGCGGACGAGATCAGGCAATAGCCCGCCTCGGGGGTCGAGCCGGTCTTGATGCCCTGCGCGTCGCGGTAAACGTAGCCGCGGGCGCGCCAGTTGGAAATGAGGAAATTCGTGGTATGCAGCTCGCGGGGCTTTTCCGTCAGGTTGGTCGCGGGCACGGTGTGGCTCTTGGTGTTGCAGATCTCCATAAACTTCTCGTGCTTCATTGCCTCGCGCGTGATGAGATAGAGATCCCACGCGGTGGTGTAGTGCTGGGGATCGTGCAGGCCGGAGGCGTTGACAAAGTGCGTGTGCTCACACCCGAGCTCCTGCGCGCGCTCATTCATGCGCGCGACAAAGCTGCCTACCGTGCCGCTCACGGCCTCGCCGAGGATGTTGCACGCCTCGTTCGCCGAAACCACGAGCATACAGTACAGCAGCTCCTCCACCGTCAGCGTTTCGCCGGCTTTGATGTTGGCGGTGCTGCCGTCGCTCGAAAGTCCGGTCATGGCGGTCTCGCTCGCGGTGACCGCGTCCGTGAGGGCGAGCCTGCCCTCGTCGATCGCCTCGAGCACCAGCAGCGCGACCATCACCTTCGTGAGCGAGGCGGGGTAGTTCTCCTGATGGGTGTTTTTTTCGTACAGGATCTCGCCGGTATCCGCCTCGATGAGGAGGCCGGCGCGCGCGTCGAGGTCGAAATCCTCATAGGCGCGGACGCCTGTCATCCCGAGCAGCGGGACGAGCAGGGCAAGGGATAAAAAAAGTGACAGCAGACGGTGTTTTTTCATGGAAATATACCTCGGCATATGATACAATGGCAAAAAAGTGGGATCGGTCTGCGCGCCGTTCGACGCGTCTCGACACCAGTATAGCAAAAAAGAAGGGAGAGCGCAACCGTGAAGCGGCAAGAAAAGAAAACCGGGATCTGCGGCATCTATCTCGTGCTCTGCGCGCTGACGATGTGCTTTCTTCTCTCGCTTGCCGCGGCGCAGCACCGCGGCGGAGAGGGGGACGGGAGCTGCCGCATCACCGTGCAGCGGCAGGCGGCGCAGCCTGTCGCGCCTGTGCGCGGGGAGGAGAGCGCCCCTGCGCCCGTCAATGTCAACACCGCCGCGCTTGAAGAGCTGGAGACGCTCCCGGGCATCGGTCCGGCGCTGGCGCAGCGCATCCTGGACTACCGCGCCGAGCACGGCGCGTTCGCCTCGGCGGAGGACCTTTTGAACGTCAAGGGGATCGGAGAGGCGAAGCTTGCGGGCATACGCGGGCAGATCATATTTACGGAGGAGGCAGGCAATGAAGATCCTGGTCGTTGACGATGAGCAGCTGCTCGTCAAGGGCGTCAAATTCAATCTGGAGAACGAGGGCTACACGGTCGAAACGGCTTACGACGGTGCGGGCGCCGTCGATATGGCAAAAAGCGGCGCGTTTGACCTCATCATCCTCGATCTGATGATGCCGCAGATGGACGGGCTGACCGCCTGCATGCGTATCCGTGAGTTTTCCAATGTGCCGATCATCATGCTCACCGCCCGCAGCGAGGACGCCGACAAGATCATCGGTCTGGAGTCCGGCGCGGACGACTATATCACAAAGCCCTTCAACATCTTAGAGCTCAAGGCGCGTATCCGCGCGCTGCTGCGGCGGGCAAACGCCGCGGCGCCCCAGCAGGGAGCGCACGGCACGCTGCTGACCGCCGGAGGCATCACGCTTGACGCCGAGCAGCGCGTGGCGCTGAGAAACGGCGAGGCGGTGGAGCTGACCGCCAAGGAATACGACCTGATCGAGCTGCTGGTGAAGAACCCGCGGCGCGTCTATTCGCGCGAGAACCTGATGGACCTTGTCTGGGGCTACACCTACGCGGGGGATTACCGCACGGTGGACGTGCACATCCGGCGGCTGCGCGAAAAGCTGGAGGACGATCCCGCCGCGCCGCGCCACATCCTGACGAAGTGGGGCGTGGGATACTATCTCAAGGACTGACGCGCGCACGGTATCCGGGAAGGGGGGAACGCCGCCATGCGCAGGGGCGCGAGTTTACAGTGGAAATTCAGCTTCAGCTACATCGCCATCATCCTGGCGGTGCTGCTCCTGCTGAACACCTATCCGCTCATTACCTCGGAAAATCTGTCGTTCCGCTCCAAGCAAAGCTCGCTGCAAAGCAGCGTGTCTGTGATGGTGACGGCGCTTTCGGGGCTGGAGGAGCTGAACGAGGAAAATGTCGCGGGAGCGATGACGCTCGTAGAGCAGACGGGCATCTCCCGCATTCTTGTGACGGATGCGTCCGGGTGCGTGCTTTACGATACGCGCGAGACCGATGGCGCCATCGGGCGCTACGTGTTCTACACGGAGGTCGTGCAGGCGCTGCGGGGGGAGGATGTCTTTTTCGTCGAATTCTCGGACGATGCGTTCAAAAGCCGCGCCGCCTCGCCCGTCATCTACCACAGCCAGACCATCGGCGCGGTGTACGCCTATGAGTACGATACCGAGCAGGCGGCGCTGCTGCTGTCGCTGCAGCGGAATCTGCTGACGATCTCGGCGGTGGTCACGGTGTTTGCCGTGGGCATCAGCCTGCTGCTCTCGCGCGTGCTGACGCGGCGCTTCGGCGTGCTGACCGGCGCGGTGCGAAAAATGCGCGAGGGGTCCTACAGCCACCATGCCGCCGTCGGCGGCAGCGATGAGATCGCCGACCTTGCAGCGGAGTTCAACGCCATGGCGGACCGGCTCCAGACCACCGAGGAGGCGCGCCGCCGCTTCGTGTCCGACGCGAGCCACGAGCTGAAAACGCCGCTGGCGGGCATCCGCCTGCTGTCTGATTCCATCCTTCAGACCGAGGACATGGACGCGCGCACGGTGCGTGAGTTTGTCGGCGATATCGAGCAGGAGTCCGAGCGCCTTGCGCGCATCACGGAGAATCTGCTGCGGCTGACGCGCCTGGACAGCGGCGCGCTGCCGGAGGCGGAGGTCGTCGCCATCGCGCCGGTCATTGCGCGCGTGGTGCGGATGCTGCGCCTTGTGGCGCAGGAGCGGCAGGTGGATCTCTCCTATGAGATCTGCTGCGAGGCGAGAACCCTCGCCAGCGAGGACGAGCTCAACGAGATCATCTACAACCTGACGGAAAACGCCATCAAATACAACCGTCCCGGCGGCTTTGTGCGCGTCCGGCTGGCGGAGGACGGCGCGCAGTGCGTGCTCACCGTCAGCGACAACGGCATCGGCATCCCGGAGGACGACCTGCCGCGCATTTTTGACCGCTTCTACCGCGTGGACAAGGCGCGCTCGCGCGCCGCAGGCGGCACGGGGCTGGGGCTGTCCATCGCGGCAGACACCGTGCACCGCCGCGGCGGCAGCATCGCGGCCTGCGCGCGCGAGGGCGGCGGCACGGTATTCACCGTGCGCCTGCCGCGCTGCATGGAGGGAGGAGAGGAAGCATGAGACGAACGCTTTGCCTGCTTCTGGCGCTTTGCCTGCTTCTGGTGCTCCCTGCCGCCTGCGCCCGCCGCGCACAGGCGGAGGAGGGAAGCGGCTATGAGCTTTATTATCTGACGGACCCGGACGCTGCGGGCGGCGGAGACGCCATCGCCGCAGCAAAGGCGCGCTATGTGCCGGCGGAGACGGCGGCGGCTGAGGACTGCGCCCGCGCGCTCGTCGAGCGGCTGCTCGTTTCCCCCGGCGAGGACGGGCTGCGCTCGCCCGTGCCGGAGGGCACAAGGCTCCAGTCGCTCGATATCTCCGGGCGGCGCGCGCGGCTGGACCTCAGCGTGCAGTACAGCAGGCTGTCCGGCATCGACCTGTCGCTTGCCGACTACTGCATCACGCTGACGCTGACGCAGCTGCCCGATGTGAACGCCGTGAGCATCACGGCGAACGGGTATGAGCTGCCCTACCGGGAAACGCAGGTGCTGCTTGCGGCGGACACGCTCCTGTCCTCCCGTGAAAGCGGGCTGCGTCCGATCACGGTCTCGCTCTACTTCCTCGACGGTGAGACGGGCGCGCTGCGCGCCGAGCAGCAGACGCTTGCGCTCTACGAGGGGCAGACCCGCGTGAACGCGGTGCTCGAGGCGCTTGCGCAGGGACCGGAGGACGACACGCTCACGGCGCTGTTGCCCGAGGGCTTCGGCGCGCTCACATCGCGCATCGAGGACGGGGTGTGCTCCCTCAGCGTCTCCGCCGATATGCTGCCGCGGAACGCGGCGCAGCGCGAGCTGCTGCTGGATTCGATCGAGCAGTCGCTGCTTTCGCTCGGCGGTGTGGAGCAGGTGCAGATCCTCGTCGAGGGCACGGATACCGGCAGCCCGCAGACGCGGTAAGGAAGAAAAAGCAGGGCGCTCCCCCGGGGGAGCGCCCTGCTTTTCAAAGCGGGACCGCGCGCTTCAGTCCCGCGCGAGCATCGCCGCGCCGATCACGCCGGCGCGGTAGCCGAGCGTGCACAGCTCGATGCGCGTGCGCCGCACGGCGGTGGAATGCCCGAAGGTCGCTGCGCGTACCTTTTCGCGCAGGGGCGCGAGCAGCGCTTCGCCCTGATTGGCGACGCCGCCGGAGAGGGCGATGACCTCGGGAAAGAAAATGTTGACAAGATTGGCAAGCCCGCAGGCAAGGTGGCCGATGTAGGCGTCCACGACCTGTGCGGCGGCAGCATCGCCCCGCTCGCGCGCAAGGAAAGCCGTGCGGCCATCCACACCGCCTGCTTCCGCGGCAACGGCGTGCAGCAGGCTTTCCGGGTGGGCGGCCATGGCGCGCTTCGTGTCGCGGATGAGCGCGGTGGCGGAGGAATAGGCTTCAAAGCAGCCGCGGCGGCCGCAGGTGCATTCTTCGCCGTTTTCCGCGAGCACCATGTGGCCGAGCTCGCTCGCCGCGCCCGTGTAGCCCGTCAGAAGCTTTCCGCCCAGCACCACGCCGCCGCCCACGCCTGTGCCGAGCGTGACGACGACGGTGCTCTCGGCATCGCGCCCGCAGCCGAAGAGCGCCTCGCCCAGCGCGGCGGCGTTGGCGTCGTTGCCGAGGCGGATGGGCAGCGGCGTGTGCGCTGCCAGCGCGCTGCGCAAGTCGAAGCCTTCAAAGCGCAGGTTTGCCGCATAGCGCACGATGCCAGCCTCATCGTCCACGGTGCCGGGGCAGCCGACGCCCACGCCGCCGATGGAGGACGGGGCCTCCCCCTCGCACAGCTGCGCGATGACGCGCGCCATGCGCCCGGCGACCGCGTCGCTGCCCGCCTCCACCTGCGTGGGGATGGAGCGCTCCTTGAGGATCACGCCCTCCGCGCTCACGAGCGCGCCCTTGATGTTCGTGCCGCCGAGGTCGATGCCGATGTAATTCATGGTAAAACCCCTCCCGGGAGAAAATTTTCTCTCATTGTATGCCGTGCGGAAGGAAAAAGCAAGCCCTGCACGGGGAGAGGGACGGCTCTGCCGAAAAAATTTTGGGCGCGCGGAACTTTTTCCCGCGCTTTCCGTCCAAGTATCATACGGGATGAAAAAAGCCGCGCGGACAGCGGCTGCCGCGGTCCGCAGCTCTGTGAGGAGGAAACAGAATGAAAAACTGGAAGAAAGCAAGCGTTGGCGCGCTTTGCGCGGCGCTGCTGCTGGCGGGCTGCGGCGAGCGCGGCGCCGGCGGCGATACGGCGCAGCCGGAGGAAACGGGCGGCGTGAAGCTCGAGGAGCTGTCGCCCGACGCGCTGCGTGCGATGAACGATCCGCGCACGCTGCTCGAAAGGCACGGCACCGTGACCGTGGAGCTCCGGGGCAGCGACGGCGAAGGGAACGAGACCTACACGGCGAGGGTGCAGTACAGCGGCGGCGCAGGCTCGGATCTTCTGATGAACTCGCATTACCGCTATACCGAAAACAGCGGCGTGGGCGAAGATGAGCTGTGGGGAAACGGAAACGGCGGATTGTACGCCTCGCGCATGGCGAGCGACAGCAGGGCATACCTCAACATCTATCCGGCAGGGGAGTATGAGCGGTACATCCTCGAAATGCTGCCCCAGTGTCCCGCGCCCGGCGAAAATGAGGAGACGATCGACGAGCGCAGCGAGCAGGACGGCGCGCTGCTGCTCACTGTTACGACGCACTATCCGGATTCTGACGATTACTACTACACAACGCGCTACTGCGTCGATCCCGCGACGGGCGAGCTGCTGACGATGACCGTGACCGACTACAGCAAATTTGACGACGGCACGGTGAGCGAGCTGGGCACGACGCTTTACGCCTGGAGCTATGACGAGCCGTACAAGGACGAACGCAGGCTGCTGAATGAGGTCATATTCGCAACGGACAGCACGGAGGACGTCTGCGAGCTGACGTACTTTTATCCCGCGCCGGGCGCGGAAAAGGGCTGGGACGTCGGCGAGGACGGCTGGAGCGTGAGCCAGTGCCGCGTGGCGCGCGGCACATATGTCACCTTCTGCTGCAGCACGGGCTGCACGCTCTATGCAGACAAGGGGCTGACGCAGCCCATCGACGATACGCAGGGCGTGGATACGAGCGGCGGGAACGCGGCGGTCTACATCGTACCCGACACGCCGCAGGGCTGAGCGTGTAAGAAGCGTTTGCCGGGCGGAAAGCAGCGGATAAAAAAGTCCGCTGCTTTTTTTCGTCAGGACGCAACTTTTTTTGCTTTTTTCCGTCTAAAGTTTGGACGGGGAGAAACTTAAAGAAGTCTTAAACATTTTGTAACCAAATTGTTTCCAAATCGTTGCTGTTTGTAACGACTTGTTCATAGGTATGGTTTATACTGGGGCAAGAGTAAAAGAAGGAGAAACTGCGATGGAAACCAACCAGACGCCCATCATACAGGTGCGTAAGCTGCGCAAGATCTATATGATGGGGCAGGAGCATGTGGTCGCCCTGCACAACATCAATCTGGATATCCCGCGGGGCGAGGTGTGCTGCATCTTCGGTACGTCCGGTAGCGGCAAATCGACGCTGCTCAACCAGCTGGCGGGACTGGAAAAGCCCACGCGCGGCGTGGTGCGCATCGGCGGCGTGCCCGTCTCACTGCTCAATGAGAATCAACTCGCCGCGTTCCGGCAGAAGCACATCGGCTTCGTCTTCCAGTCCTACAACCTGCTGCCGGAGCTGACGGCGGCCGAGAATGTCGCCATGCCGCTGATGTTCCGCGGCGTGGACGCGGAGACGCGGCTGATCGAGGCAAAGAAGATGCTCTGCCGCGTGGGGCTCAAGGATCGCATGGACCACTTTCCCAACCAGATGTCCGGCGGCCAGCAGCAGCGCGTGGGCATCGCGCGCGCGTTCATCACGCGGCCGGAGGTGGTGTTTGCCGACGAGCCGACCGGCAACCTCGACTCCAAAACCACAAAAGAGGTCATGCACATGATCCGCGGCTTTGCCCACCGCTTCCATCAGACCATCGTGCTCGTCTCCCACGATCCGGAGATGACCGAGTATGCCGACCGTATCGTAACGCTGATCGACGGCAATATCGTCAGCGACGTGAAGAATCAGGTCAAGGCGGAGATCGACGCCGCCTCGTACATCGAATAACGGAGGAAATCACTATGAAACGCTTCACAAGATCCCTGCTTTCCCTCTGCCTTGCGCTGCTGCTGTGCGCGGCGGCGCTGCCCGGTGCGAACACGGCAAAGGCGGACGAGACGGTGGAAAACGACACAAAGACAGTCTATCAGCTCACGGGCTACCGCTCGGACCTGTATTCCATCGAGATCAACCAGACCGCCAACGTGACAGTCAGCCTTGCGAGACTGAGCGGCACGGCAACGATCAATCGGGTCGTGCGCGGGGTGGATGATTTCCGCGTAGGCGGCACGGTGGGGGAGATCAACAACGATGACCCATACAACACGACCTTTACCATTTATAACCTGACATACAGCGGCAAGGGGAACACGCTGCGCTTTACCGTCTATTATACCGACGGCACAACGGCGCCGTTTGATATTTCTGTGATCGAGTGCGTGGAATATACCGCGCCGACGCCGGAGAAGCCGGAAACGGTCACTATCCCCAAGCCGCGCGCCATCTTCAGCTCCGATGCGGCGATGGGCAGCATCTCCGCAGGCGAGACCCGCGCCGTCATGCTCTACATCCAGAACGCGGGCACAACGATCATGCGTTCCCCGATGGTCACGGTCACGCCGTCGGATTCCCTGCAGCTGCTCGACGCGCAGAGCGCCACCATGCTCGACGATATCCGCCCCGGCCAGAGCGGCGTGATGATGGTCACGGTCAAGGCGGCGGACAAGATCACCAACCCCAGCCAGTCGCTCACGGTGCGGGTCGATTTTTACTATGACAACGGCACGAGCGTGGTAAACGACAGCGTGGACGGCAGCGTGAACGTGCCCGCCGCCGTCAGCGACGACGGCAAGGATGACGGCACCGTGGCAAGCCCCACGCCCATCGTCATTCTCTCAAAGTACAGCTACGGCGGCTCGTCTATCGCGGCCGGCTCGAGCGCGAACCTGAGCTTCACCTTTACCAACACCAGCAAGAAGATCGCCATCGAGAACGTGATGGTCACCGTTTCCGGCGGGACCGACCTGATGCTCAACGGCTCGACAAACACGTTCTATTTTGATTCCGTTGCCGCCGGCGGCAGCAAGAGCGTCACCGTGCCGGTGAAGGCGGCGCAGATCATCAGCTCCAGCGCGCAGGCCGTTACCATCGATGTCAAGTACGAGTATGTCGATCAGAAGACCCGCCAGTCCAGCTCTGCGTCCCTGATGCTCAGCGTGCCGCTCTATCAGCCCGACCGCTTTGAGCTGAGCGAGCCGACGACCTCCTACACCGGCTATGTCGGCGAGGAGACGAGCCTGACCATCGACTATGTCAACAAGGGCAAGAGCGCCGTCAGCAATGTGGAGGCGACGATCTCCGGCGACGTGGACACCTATAATGCCTACCAGCGCATCGGCAATATCGAGGGCGGCAAGAACGGCACCATTGCCTTTGCCGTGACCCCGCTCAACGAGGGCGACAATCAGGTCAAGATCACCATTACATACGAGGATTCCAACGGCAACACGAAAGAGCGCGTGTTTGAGGCGAGCGTGCAGGCCATGGCCTACGAGCCCATCGACCCCATTGACCCAGACCAGCCCATCGACCCGGTGGAGCCGGAAAGCACCTTCCCGTGGAAATACGTCATCATCGCGGCGGCCGTCGTGCTCATCATCCTGCTGATCGTGCTGCGCGCGCGCAGGAAGAAGGCCAAGCAAAAGGCAGAGCAGGCGCTGTGGGACAAGTGGGACGAGGAAGAGACGGCTGAGGAGAAGAAGGAAGCGGCGGAAGCAAAGGCTGAGTATCAGGAGAGCGCCGGCGCGGGCGCCGGGGAGCAGAAAAAATGAGATTCGCTGACATCCTGAAAATGTGCTTCGACAGCCTGTCGCGGCGCAAGGGGCGCACGATCCTGACGGTGCTGGGCGTTTTTATCGGCTGCACGTCCATCATCGTGATGGTCTCCATCGGCGCGGGCACGCAGGAGTCCTATGACCAGATGCTCAAGAGCATGGGCGACCTGTCCATCATCGAGGTCTACCGCGGCTACAACTACGACACCGGCACACAGAGCGAGGCCAAGCTCGATGACAAGGCGGTGGAGAGCTTCCACGAGATCGCGGGCGTAAAGGCCGTCATGCCCAAGGCGAGCCTGGACGGGTACAGCGTTTCCTTCAAGGCAGGCATCAACGGCCGCTACACTGCGGACTGGGGTACGCTGGTCGGCATCGACGCCGGCGCGCTCGAGGATATGGGCTTTGAGATCGTAAACGGCGCGTATCCCGCGGCGGGCAGCGACGAGGTCGTCGTGGGGCAGTACTTTGCCTACAACTTCATGGATTCCCTGATGCCGGACGGGCGCAACTATGTGAGCCGCTACGTCTGGGACGAGAACGGCAATATGGATACGGAAAATATTCCGGACGCCTTTTTTGACCCGCTCAAGACGGACGTGACCATGCTGCTCACATCCTATGACTATGACGACAGCGGCGCGGAGCCGACGCCCTATGAGGTCCCGCTCAAGGTCGTCGGCGTGCTCAAGGAGGATCAGGGCAAGGGCTGGGAAACGAGCGAGGGCGTGATGATGGACATCGGCGCGCTCAAAGCGCTCATCAAGGACCTGACGGGCAAGACCGACACGAAGTTCGAGTATTCGAGCATCAACGTCAAGGCGGAGAGCATCGACGCCGTGGCGGATGTGGAGCAGGCGATCAAGGACCTTGGCTACAGCACCTATTCCATGCAGAGCATCCGCGATGAGCTGAACAAGCAGGCGCGCCAGATGGAGCTGATGCTCGGCGGGCTTGGCGCGATCTCGCTGCTGGTCGCCGCCATCGGCATCACGAACACGATGATCATGTCCATCTCCGAGCGCACGAAGGAGATCGGCATCATGAAATCGCTGGGGTGCTACGTGCGCGATATCCGCGCGATGTTCCTGATGGAGGCGGGCTGCATCGGCCTGCTCGGCGGCGTGCTGGGGCTGATCTTCAGCTTCATCGTTTCTGTCGGGATAAACCTCTACTCCTTCGGCGCGCTGGGCGGCGGCGTCACATGGGAGCTGATCAAGCAGGCGCTGCTTGGCGGCGAGAACGTGACGCGCATCTCCGTCATCAAGCCGGAGCTGATCCTCTTCGCGCTGGTGTTCTCGGTGCTGGTGGGACTTGTGTCCGGCTATCAGCCCGCGAACAAGGCGGTCAAGATCTCGGCGCTCGAAGCCATCCGAAACGAATAAGAAAACGCAGTATTCCGCAAAAGGCGGCGTCCCGGACCCGGACGCCGCCTTCCCTTGTGAAAGGTGCGATATTGCAATGCGTCAGGCGCTTGCTTTGCTTGACCGCGCTGGCGTGATGTGATATGATACAAAATGATATTTTATGTGAATTCAGGAGGCGATCGCTTTGGCAACTGTCAAACGCAGATCCACCGTTCCCTATTACGCGGCGGCGGGAACATGGATCGTCTACGCGCTGCTCTTTCCGCTTTACCGCGCGCCGCACTTCCTCATTGCGGCGGCGGCGTCCGCCGTCGTGTTCGCGGTAATGAACGCGGTGTGCGGCACGGTCGAGGAGGTTGTGCCCGACCCGCCGAAGAAGGAGGAGAGCACCGGCAATCCCGAACTCGACAAGATGATCCGGGACGGCGATCTTGCCATCGCCGAGATGAAGCGGCTCAACGAGTCCATCAAGGATGCGAAGATATCCGCCGACATCGACCGGCTGGAGGACCTGAGCGCGAAGATCTTTGCGCAGGTGAAGGCAGACCCGTCGAAGCTGCCGCAGATCCGCAAGTTCATGGACTACTATCTGCCCACCACGCTCAAGCTCCTCAACGCCTATGACCGCATGGGCGCGCAGGGCGTGAGCGGCGAGAATATCGACGCGACCATGCAGCGCGTGGAGAGCATGATGGGGACCGTCGTAACGGCCTTTGAAAAGCAGCTCGACATGCTCTTTGGCAGCGAGGCGATGGATATCTCCACCGATATCACGGTGCTGGAGAACATGATGAAGCGCGAGGGGCTGAGCGGCGAGGATGAACTGCACGCCGGGGGCGGCACGGCGAGCGCCGCGCAGGACGATATCAGGCTGGAGCTGTGAGGGTGACGCGATGAGGAAAAAGGTGATGGCGTTCAACGCCAGAGTGAATGCATGGATCATGAAGCGGCTCAAGGGCGTGTGGCTCGATCCGGTCTTCTGCGGCATTTTTGCCGCGATGGCGGTGTTCAGCGCCGTCGGCGGGCTGCACCTGCAGAAGGACCGGCTGTTTTATTCCACGTTTATCTGGGCGCTGGCGGCGCTGATGTGCCTGCGGCGCATCCGGCGTATCCGCAGGCGCGAAAAAGAAGAGCAGAGCAAACAAAATACGGAGGAAAAATGATATGAGCGACAACATGATGCCCGAGCTGACCCTGAACCCCACGGCGGCGCAGGAGGCCGTTCCCGAGCTTACGCTGACCCCGGAGGCGCCCGAAGCGAAGGAAGAGAAGAAGGAAGTGGAGCCTGTCAAGGTGGACGAAAGCATGCTGACCGAGCAGGAGAAGAAGGCGGTGGACGAATTTGCAAAGAAGATCGACATCACCGACACCAACCTCGTCCTCAGCTACGGCGCGGCGGCGCAGAAGAGCGTCGCCTCGTTTTCGGAGAATGCGCTCGCGTCGGTGCGCAACAAGGATCTCGGCGAGGTGGGCGAAACGCTTTCCAATCTTGTCGTTGAGGTCAAGGGCTTCGGACAGGAGGAGAAGAAGGGCTTTGCGGGCCTTTTCCGCAAGCAGAAGGACAAGCTCGAGCTGATGCGCGCGCAGTACGGCAAGGCGGAGTCGAGCGTCAACCGCATCGTGAGCGAGCTGGAAAAGCATCAGGTCACGCTGATGAAGGACATTGCAATGCTCGACCAGATGTATGAGCTGAACCTCAAGTATTACAAGGAGCTGACGATGTACATCATCGCGGGCAAGAAACGCCTTGCTGAGGTCCGCTCCGGCGAGCTGGAGGAGCTGCGCAAAAAGGCGGAGGCGAGCGGCCTTGCCGAGGATGCGCAGAAATACAACGACTATGCCCAGCTGTGCGACCGCTTTGAAAAGAAGCTGCACGACCTGGAGCTCACGCGCATGGTGTCGCTGCAGATGGGCCCGCAGACGCGCCTGCTGCAGAACAACGACACGCTGATGGTGGAGAAGATCCAGTCCTCGCTCGTCAATACCATCCCGCTGTGGAAGAGCCAGATGGTGCTGGCGCTCGGCCTTGAGCACAGCCGCCAGGCGACGGCGGCGCAGAGCGCCGTGACGGAGACGACGAACGAGCTGCTCAAAAAGAATGCCGATATGCTCAAGATGGGCACCATCGCTACGGCGAAGGAGGCCGAACGCAGCGTGATCGATATCGAAACACTGCAGCACACGAACGAACAGCTGGTTTCCACGCTCGACGAGGTGCTCAACATCCAGCGCGAGGGCGCGCAGAAGCGCAAGGAGGCGGAGGTCGAGCTCGGCCGCATCGAGGGCGAGCTGAAGCAGAAGCTCATGGAGCTGAGAAGCTGAGACGCTCCGGATAGGAGAACGATATGAAATTTTTTCAAAAGCGCGGTGTTGCCGTCGCAGTGCTGATCCTGGCGATCGCCGCTTCCTGCGCGTGGGGACTGCACAAGGCGCCTGCCATCACCGCTCAGGCGGGCAGCGAAAAGCTCGATACCACGCTCTCCACGGCGGCGTTTGAGCAGTATGTGCGCGACGACGCGGACCTGCTCTCGGATAAGACCGAGGAGGCTGTCAGCCTTTACAACGCAAACTGGGATAAGCTGTTCGGCAGCATCATGGCTGTCGTGACGGTGCAGTCCTCGGATGACCTCGAGAATACGGCGTATGACCTCGCGGGGACGATGGAGCTTGGCACGAACGACGCCATTCTGGTCATCGCCAAACAGCAGCAGGACTACTATGTGGTCGCCAGCGGCGATTTTTACGAGCTGCTGGATGGGCTGTCCTACAGCTTTGTGGATTCCTGCATGGCAGAGGGCGTGCGGAAGGGCGACTATGACGAGGCGGTGCAGGAGCTTTGCGCCCAGCTCCATGTGGAGCTGAGCGGGCGGTACCGGAAGGCGGAGACGGCAAAGGCTGACGGCGGCACGGCAGTGCAGTTCCTTCTGGTGCTGGTCGTGCTCTTTGCGGTCTGGGTCTGGCTCGACAGGCTGCGCTACAACCGCTATCGCCGCCGTTACATGATGCCTGGCATGGGCGTGCCGACGGTGGTGTATCACCC
>DHMW01000070.1:2449-4555 GCA_002405995.1 Oscillospiraceae bacterium UBA4632 | reverse complement strand
GACACCATCTGCCTGAAGGACATGGCCGGCACCATGAGCCCGTATGAGGCCGAAGGTCTCATCAAGGGCATCAAGGACGGCGTCGGCGACATCCCCCTGATCCTGCACACCCACTGCACCACCGGCATGGCCTACATGACTGTCACCAAGGCCATCGAGTCCGGCATTGACGTCATCGACTGCGCGACCTCCTGCTTCTCCAACGGCACCAGCCAGCCCGCGACCGAGACCATGTTCTACGCCCTCGGCCAGTACGGCATCGAGACCGGCCTGAACGAAGAGGTCATCAACGAGGTCAACGACTTCTTCAAGCCCATCAAGCAGAAGTATGTCGATTCCGGCCGCATCAACGCCAAGTCCATGGCGACCGACGCGCAGGCGCTCGTTTACAAGGTCCCCGGCGGCATGCTCTCCAACATGATCGCGAACCTGACCGACATGAAGGCCATGGATAAGTTCGACGCAGCGCTCAAGGAGATCCCGGCCGTCCGTAAGGATCTCGGCTATCCCCCGCTGGTCACCCCGATGAGCCAGATGGTCGGCAACCAGGCCGTTACCAACGTCCTGATGGGCGAGCGGTACAAGATCGTCTCCAAGGAAGTCCAGAACTACGTCAAGGGCCTGTACGGCATTGCTCCGGCTCCCGTTTCCGAAGAGCTGCAGACCAAGATTCTCGGCGAGGGCGGCAAGCCTGTCGACTGCCGCATCGAGGATGCCAAGCGCACCGGCGAAGAGTTCAAGGCCGCCAGGGAAGCGCTCGGCGATCTGGCCAGGAGCGAAGAGGACGTCATGAGCTATATCTGCTTCCCGGATCAGGCCAAGAAGTTCCTCGAGGACCGCAAGGCCAAGGAAGAGAATATCTGCAAGTACGTCATCGAAGAAGCGTAAGCGAGGTGCCGGATATGTTTTTGATCAATGCTGCCATGGAGAACATCGGCATCGGCACGGCAGGCCTCGTCGCTCTGCTGGGCTATGCTGTCGTATTTGTCGGTCTGATCGCGCTGATGGTCGTCGTCATGATCGTGGGTAAGATCATGGTCGCCCAGAAGTCCAAGGCTGCCGCTCCGGCTCCCGCCGCTGCGCCCGCTGCCGCCCCCAAGGCTGCCGCTCCCGCCGGTGCAGGCACCGTCACCAGCCCCATGCCCGGCACCATCCTCGATGTGAAGGTCACCGCCGGCCAGACGGTCAAGGCCAGCGACGTTCTGTTCATCCTCGAGGCCATGAAGATGGAGAACGAGATCTTTGCCGGTGTGGACGGCGTGGTCTCCTCTGTCGCAGTTGCCAAGGGCGCTGCTGTCAACCCCGGCGACGTTCTGTGCGTCATCGGCTAAGCTACAGCACTTCCCCTGAATTAACTGTGAAAGGAAAAGAAACATAAATGGCTGCTATTATCAATTTCATGCAGCAGACCGGCTTCTATATGTTCGGCCAGGACGGCAACTGGAAATGCCTCATCATGATCGCCATTTCCTTTATCCTGCTGTACTTGGCCATCGTGAAGGGCTTTGAGCCGCTGCTGCTGCTGCCCATCGCGTTCGGTATGCTGTGCACCAACCTCCCCGGCGCGGATATGTTCCACGAGATCCTGTTCGCGGGAGGGCACGTCCACTGGGAGCTGTTCGGCGGAGAGCAGATCACGGCATCCTTCCTTGCGAATCTGAGCGAGACAGGCGTTTCGGATGCGGTGCTTGCACCGTACTTCCCGCAGCTGCTTGCCAGTGCGCAGGAGGCCTTCGGCGCGGACGCTATCCAGGAGGTCGCGAGCCAGATCATGGCTGCATCCACTGAGACGATGAGCGAGTTTGCCGCGCAGGTCCAGGCCGTCGCACAGGCGGAGCAGGCTGCCGCGGCCTACGGCCTGACGTTCGCCGGCCCGACGATCAGCCTCGGCCTGCTCGACCTGCTGTACCTCGGCGTCAAGCTCGGCATCTATCCCTGCCTGATCTTCATGGGCGTCGGCTCCATGACCGACTTCGGTCCCCTGATCGCAAATCCCAAGTCCCTGCTGCTCGGCGCTGCCGCCCAGCTCGGCATCTTCATGACCTACGTGGGCACCCAGTTCATGGGCTTCACCTCTCAGGAGTCCTCCTCCATCGGTATCATCGG
>DHMW01000070.1:0-2365 GCA_002405995.1 Oscillospiraceae bacterium UBA4632 | reverse complement strand
GCGATCTTCGTCACGACCCGTCTTGCCCCGCACCTGCTCGGTCCCATCGCTGTTGCCGCGTATTCCTACATGGCGCTGGTGCCGGTCATCCAGCCCCCGATCATGAAGGCGCTGACCACTAAGGCGGAGCGTCAGATCGTCATGAAGCCGCTGCGTCAGGTCTCGCAGAAGGAAAAGATCATCTTCCCGATCATGATCACTGTGTTCGTGGCGCTGCTGGTGCCCTCCGCGGCTCCGCTGATCGCCTGCCTGATGCTGGGCAACCTCTTCAAGGAGTCCGGCGTGGTTGAACGTTTGACCAAGACGGCGGGCAACGAGCTGATGAATATCGTTACGATCTTCCTCGGCTTCACCGTTGGCGCTACCGCTACGGGTACGACCTTCCTCTCCCTTCAGACCATCGAGATCATGTGCATGGGCGTTGTCGCGTTCGGCTTCGGCACCGCGGGCGGCGTGCTGCTGGCCAAGTTCATGAACCTGTTCCTGAAGGAAAAGATCAATCCGCTGATCGGCTCCGCCGGCGTTTCCGCCGTTCCGATGGCGGCGCGCGTTTCCCAGGTCGTTGGTCAGAAGGAGAACCCCTCCAACTTCCTGCTCATGCATGCCATGGGTCCGAATGTTGCCGGTGTTATCGGCTCCGCGATCGCGGCCGGCGTTCTGATGGCGCTGTTTGGCTAAGCGGATCCCCCTATATGATAAAAAGAGCACCCGTAAGGGTGCTCTTTTTGCGCAGCATCAGATGCGAGGGGCAGTACAGTCCGCGCTTTCTGCAATAGAGGGCGGATGGCAGCGGGGGAAGCATATGCGGCGGAGAAGCAAGGAAAAAGCGAGGGTGCGCCTGCCTTTTGGCGGGAGCACCCTCGCTGAAGCGTTACCAGAGGGCCTGCATTGCAAGAATCAGCAGCGCCGCGCCGGCGATATAGGCGCCGGCGATCAGGAGCGCCGCCTTGAGTGCGCCGCGGATTGCGGCATTGCGCTCCTCGCGCGTCAGCTGGACGCCGCTGCTCTCCCACGGGCGGTCGCTCCGCGGCGAGGCAGGCTCGGTGAAATCGCTGCGCCTGCGGTGGAGGCGCGGGAGGAAGGCTGGCTGGCGCTCGACGCCGCTCATGTCGGCGATCGTGCGGCCGTCGTCCTCCGCGTAGAGGCCGTCCCTTCTCATCACTTATCGTACAGGTGGCAGCACACAAAGTGCCCCGGCTCGATCTCGCGCTGGACGGGTGCTTCCTCCTTGCAGCAGGCCATGCAGTTGGCGCAGCGAGTGTGGAATTTGCAGCCCTTGGGCGGGTTGGCGGGGGAGGGGATGGAGCCCTCGAGCACGATGCGGTTCATCTTCACCGTCGGGTCGGGGACGGGAATGGCGGAGAAGAGCGCCTTCGTGTAGGGATGGAGCGGGTTGCGGAAAATGTCCGCCTTCGCGCCGTACTCCACAAGGTTGCCGAGGTACATGACGCCGACGGTGTCGGAAATGTGCTCAACAACGGAGAGGTCGTGGCTGATGAAAAGGTACGTCAGCTTGTACTTATCCTGCAATTCGTTCAGCAGGTTGATGATCTGCGCCTGGATGGACACGTCGAGCGCGGAGACCGGCTCGTCGCAGACGATGAACTCGGGGTTGAGCGCGAGCGCTCGCGCGATGCAGATGCGCTGGCGCTGGCCGCCGGAGAACTCGTGCGGATAGCGATCCTTGTGGAAGGGCTGTAAGCCGCAGTTGTCCATGACCTGATCGATATAATCGTCAAATTCCGCCTTCGGGACAAGGTTGTGCTCGCGCACGGCCTCGCCGATGATCTCGCCGACCGGCATACGCGGGGAGAGCGAGGAGAACGGGTCCTGGAAGATGATCTGCATCTTCGTGCGCAGGGCGCGCAGCTCCTTGTGGGAGAGGTCGTAGACCTCCTGCCCGTTGAAGAGCACCTGACCGCCGGACTTGGAGTCGTACAGGCGCAGGATCGTGCGGCCTGTGGTCGTCTTGCCGCAGCCGGACTCGCCGACAAGGCCCATCGTCGTGCCGCGCTTTAGGTTGAACGTGACACCGTCAACGGCCTTGACATAGCCGACCGTCTTCGACACCATGCCGCCCTTGATCGGGAAGTATTTCTTGAGGTGATTGACCTGTAAAATATACTGCGGGTCATATTCCACGGGGGTGAAATCATTGTCGATGACGAGCGGGGACTTTTTCGCCTCGTCGGCGTGCTCCTGCTCCTTGACGAATTCATCGGCATTCTGCTTCTGCGTTTCCTTCAGATCATCGAGGACCTGATCGTCATTTTTACCGGCTTTCCAAAACGGCATCTTATTCACCCTCCTTTCCGTTTTCCTTGCCCTCGGCCAGCTCTTCCTCCACGACCTCCTCAAGGTCGGG
>DHMW01000125.1 GCA_002405995.1 Oscillospiraceae bacterium UBA4632 | reverse complement strand
GAAAATGTCAGCGACCAGTGGGCGCTCAAGACCGTCTGGGGCGTCGGCTACAAGTTTGAAGTGAAGTAACGACCGCCATGGCAGAGGAAACCAGAGAGCGCCCCCAGCCGCCGAAGACGGCGAAGGCGAAAAAGCGCCGTCAGCTCCCCCAGCGCTACCGCACCATTTACTGGCAGAACTTCATGCTCACGGCGAGCGTCGTGATGCTGACGCTCGCGCTGCTGGGCAGCGCGTTCTTTGCGCTGACCTACTCCTACGCCGTCGATGAGCGCAGTGAGCAGCTGCAGAGCAAGGCGAGCATCGTTTCGCACAAGGTCTCCGCCTACATCGAAACAGGCTCGCTCACCGGGCTGCGCGATCTGGCGGATTTTGCCGCCAATGTGACGGATGCGCAGTTTTTGATCTGCAACAGCGACGGCACCGTCCTTCTGACGACGGACCCGGCGCTGGAGGGGCAGGTGCTGACCATCCCGCAGGATGTGTCGGACGGCGCGATGAGCAGCGATGCCTACGCCGTGCGCACTACGCTGGGCGATATTTACGAGGATGCGCATTTTGTCGTCGGCGTCCCGATCCAGACGGGCGGGGCGACCGTCGGGTTTGTGCTCGCTGTGACCGGCGCGCGCGCCCTGACAACGATGTGGCGCGCGTTTATCGGCATGTTTTTCATGACGGCGGTGACGGTGCTGCTGCTGTCGTTCGTCGTGAGCGCATGGGTCAGCATGCGCCAGTCGCGCCCCATCCGCGAGATGGCAGAGGCGACGCGGCGCTTTGCCGACGGCAACTTCGACGTGCGGATGCACAACTATGAGTACGTGACCGAGATCGCCGAGCTGGCGGAATCATTCAACAACATGGCGGACTCCTTGCAGGAGACGGAGCGGCAGCGCCGCGAGTTCATTGCCAACGTTTCCCATGAGCTGAAAACGCCCATGACCACCATCGCCGGCTACACCGACGGCATTCTGGACGGCACCATCCCGCCCGCGCAGGAGAAGCAGTATCTGCGCATCATCTCGGATGAGGCGCGCAGGCTTTCGCGCCTGGTGCGCCGGATGCTCGAGGTCTCGCAGTTACAGTCGCGCGACCTCAACCGCACCAAGGCGCCGTTCGACATCTGCGAGAGTATGCGCCGGGTGCTCATCTCCATGGAGAAAAAGATCACTGACCGCGGGCTTGACGTGGAGACCGAGATCCCCGACGGCAGCGTCATGGTCCTTGGCGACAACGACCTGATCACGCAGGTGATCTACAATCTGCTGGAAAACGCGGCAAAGTTTGCCCGCGCAGGCTCGGCGCTCTTTCTCGGCGTGACGGTCTCCAACGGCAAGGCGCTCGTCTCCGTGCGCAACGAGGGCGACACCATCCCTGCCGAGGAGATCCCGCTGCTGTTCGAGCGCTTCCACAAGAGCGACAAGTCCCGTTCAGAGGACAAGGACGGCGTGGGGCTGGGGCTGTATGTGGTCAAGACCATTCTGGAGCAGCACAAGGAGCATATTGCCGTGACCAGCGAAAACGGCCTTACGACCTTCACCTTTACCATCACGCTTGCCGGCGGGCTTGCCCCGCAGTGAGCGCCCTGAGGAGCATCGCCTATGGATCAGACGAACGATATCCTTTCCCGGCCGCAGGAGGACACGCGCGAGGTCGTGCTGCGCTATGAGGCGCAGCCTGCGCCCGTGGTGGAGCGCTACGTGCAGCCCATCCCCCTGCCCGGCCGCAGGAAAAAGAGCGCGCCGGGCACGATCACGCCGCGCCGCAGGAGGAAGGGGCTTCGCATCTTCCTCCTCTGCATGCTCGCGCTTCTGCTCGTCAGCGGCGGCGCGACGGCGTGGCTGCTGCTCTCCGGCGGAGGGGAAATGCCCGCGGACGACGGCTACGGCTCCTACTGGGACGGGCGCTTCGAGTATCGCGGCGAGGACGGCTATTCCGACGGCTCCGCCGGAGCGACGACCATCCGCCGCGCGCCCAACACGGAGGATGTCCGCCTTGTTTATAGCGAGAGCCACGGTAAGCCGCTCAGCGCGCAGGATATCTACCGCAAGGTCAATCCCTCCACCGTTACGGTCCTCACGGGGCTGCGCAACGGCACTGCGCTGGTCGGCACCGGGGTCATTATGACGCAGGACGGCTACGTCCTCACCAACGCCCACGTCATCGCCGGCGGCTCGGAGTGCTATATCGTGACCGATACCGGCGAGCAGTACGACGCGCGGCTTGTCGGCTTTGATGAGGAAAAGGATCTCGCCGTCATCAAGGTCGAGGCAGAGGGGCTGTCCGCGGCAGAATTCGGAGATTCCGACACGCTGGCGGTCGGCGACCCGGTCTACGCCATCGGCAACCCGCTGGGCGTGGAGCTGCGCGGTACGCTGACCGACGGCATCGTCTCCGCCATCAACCGCGATGTGTATGTTGACGGCACGACGATGACGCTCATTCAGACCAACGCCGCGCTCAACAATGGCAACTCCGGCGGACCGCTCATCAACCGCTACGGGCAGGTCGTCGGCATCAATACGATGAAAATGGGCTCGTCCGACACCACAAGCGTCGAGGGGCTGGGCTTTGCCATCCCCATCTCGTCGGCGGCGTATATGGTCAACGACCTGATCGCCTGCGGCGAGATCCGGCCAGAGGCCGTCATCGGCATTTCCGTGTCCATCGCCCCGGTCACGCTGGACAGCGGCGAGACTGCGCTCACGGTCCTGGAGGTCACGCCCGGCGGGCCGGGCGAGGAGGCGGGCATTCAGGTGGACGACCTGATCATTACGGCGGACGGCGAGACGCTCACATCCTCGTCCGATCTCATCCGCATCCGCCGCCGCCATGCGGCGGGCGAAACGCTCACGCTTGTCGTGGAGCGCGGCGGCAGGCGCTTCACGGCCGGGGTCGTGCTGCGCGCGCTCAGCGAATAAGGAGGATCTCATGAAGAAAAAAGAGAGCTTTGCGCTCGGCTCGCTGCTGCTCGGCGTGGTCTCCTGGGTCTGCCTGCGGGGCCTGCAGCACATCGAAAAGCGCATGAAAAAGAAAAAGGACGCACAAAAGAAGTAAAAGCCGCGCCGCGCCGCAGAGTGATCTCTGCGGCGCGGCGCTTTCGTTTTTCGCTCCGGCGCGGCGCGCTTACGCCTTGCAGATCCTGTGCTGCAGGCGGATGCGGTC
>DHMW01000061.1:7391-19419 GCA_002405995.1 Oscillospiraceae bacterium UBA4632 | reverse complement strand
AGGCCCGGGCCGGGGAACGGCTGGCGGGAGACGAGGTATTCGGGAAGCCCCAGCTCGCGGCCGAGCTGACGGACTTCATCCTTAAAGAGCAGGCGCAGCGGCTCGATGATCTCCTTGAAGTCCACATAGTCGGGAAGCCCACCGACATTGTGGTGGCTTTTGATGACTGCGGCATTGCCGAGACCGGATTCGATGACGTCGGGATAGATCGTGCCCTGGGCGAGGAAATCGACCGCGCCGATCTTCTTCGATTCCTCTTCAAACACGCGGATGAACTCTTCGCCGATGATCTTGCGCTTGCGCTCGGGATCGGAGATGCCCGCGAGCTTCGAGAGAAAGCGGCTCTCTGCGTTCACGCGGACGAAGTTGATGTCCCACTTTTTGAACGCCGCCTCGACCTCATCGCCCTCGTTGAGGCGCATGAGACCGTGATCGACAAAGACGCAGGTGAGCTGGGGACCGACGGCCTCGGCCAGCAGCGCTGCCACGACGGACGAGTCCACGCCGCCGGAGAGCGCCAGCAGCACGCGGCCGGAGCCGACCTTTTCGCGCGCGGCGGCGATGGCGGTGTTTTTATAGTCGCCCATCGTCCAGTCACCCGCCGCGCCGCAGACCTCGTAGAGGAAGTTGCGGATCATCGCGGTGCCGAACTCGGTGTGGTTGACCTCGGGGTGGTACTGCACGCCGTAGAAGCCGCGCTTCTCGTCGCAGATGGCGACGTTCGGGCAGGCGGCGGAGTGCGCGACGAGGGAGAAGCCTTCGGGCACGACCTCCATATAGTCGCCGTGGCTCATCCACGTCACGCTCTTTTCGGGCAGACCCTTGAAGAGCTTGCAGGACGTATCGAAGAAGGTCTCAGTCTTGCCGTATTCGCGCGCGGTCGCGTCATTCGCCGCCACGACCTTGCCGCCGAGGTGGTGGGCGATGAGCTGGCAGCCGTAGCAGATGCCGAGCACGGGCACGCCCGCGTCAAAGAGCGCGGGATCAACGTGCGGCGCATCCTCGAGATACACGCTGTTCGGGCCGCCGGTGAAGATGAAGCCGATCGGCTTCATCGCAAGAAGGTCCGCAAGCGGCGTGGTGCAGGGCTTTACCTCGCAGTAGACGCCGCATTCGCGCACGCGGCGTGCGATGAGCTGGTTGTACTGCCCGCCGAAGTCGAGGACAATAATGGTTTGGTGGTTCATAAGCAAAATTCTCCTGCCGTATCGTAAACTCAGCGCACCCGCGCAGTATAACAGCTTGATTCTACCATAGCTCACGCGGTATTTCCAGCACTATTGTAAACAAATCCGCGCGGTCAAACGACCGCGCGGGTGAGAGAAGCGCCGACAAAGCCGCGGAACAGGGGGTGCGGCTTGTTGGGACGGCTCTTGAATTCCGGATGGAACTGTGCGCCGACGAACCAGGGGTGCGCTGCGTTTTCTACGATCTCCACGAGCGTGCCGTCGGGCGAAAGCCCAGCGAGGCGCATGCCGGCGTCCGTGAAGTCGCCGCGGAATTCGTTATTGAACTCGTAGCGGTGGCGGTGGCGCTCCCAGACCTCGCTCGCGCCGTAGAGCGCGCGGGAGAGCGAGTCATCTTCAAGCACGCAGGGATACTTGCCGAGGCGCATCGTGCCGCCCTTGGCGGTCACGCCGACCTGCTCGGGCATGAGCGCGATGACGGGGTGCGCCGTCGTGGAGGAGAACTCCGCGCTCGTCGCGTCGTCCCAGCCAAGGACGTGGCGCGCAAACTCGATGACCGCGATCTGCATGCCAAGGCAGATGCCGAGGTACGGCAGCTTATGCTCGCGCGCATACTGCGCGGCGAGGATCATGCCCTCGATGCCGCGGTCGCCAAAGCCGCCTGGGACCAGGATGCCGCTGCATCCGCAGAGCCTCTGCGCGATGTTGCCGCTCGTCAGCGTTTCGGAATCGACCCACTGGATCTCAACGCTCGCGTCGCAGGCAGTGCCCGCGTGGAAGAGCGACTCGACGACGCTCAGGTAAGCGTCGTGCAGGCCGGTATACTTGCCGACGAGCGCGATGCGCACGTGGCGGTGCACGCCGTGGATCTTATCGACCAGCGCGCGCCACTCGGCCATGTCGGGCTCGCCGCAGTCAAGGCGCAGCTTGCGGCACACCACGCGGCAGAGGCCCTCGTGCTCGAGCAGCAGCGGCACCTCGTAGAGCGTAGACGCTGTGGCGTTCTGGATGACGCAGTCCGGCTCTACGTTGCAGAACAGCGCGATCTTGCGGCGGATATCGTCGGTGATGGGCGCGTCCGTGCGCACGACGAGAACGTCGGGCTGGATGCCCTCGCTCAAAAGCTCTTTGACCGAGTGCTGCGTGGGCTTGCTTTTGAGCTCGCCGCTGCCGGGGATGGTCACGATGAGCGGCACGTGGATGAAGAGCACATTTTCGTGCCCGCGCTCGGCTGCGACCTGGCGGATTGCCTCTAAAAACGGCTGGCTCTCGATGTCGCCGACCGTGCCGCCGATCTCGGAGATGACCACGTCGGTCTCTCCGTCGTCCATGTCGTAGATGCGGCGCTTGATCTCGTCGGTCACGTGCGGGATGATCTGCACCGTGCCGCCAAGGTATCCGCCCTGACGCTCACGGTTCAGTACGCTCCAGAAGATCTTGCCCGAGGACACCGAGGACTTCTGGTCCAGCGCCTCATCGACAAAGCGCTCATAGTGGCCGAGGTCAAGGTCTGTCTCCGCGCCGTCGTCCGTGACGAAGACCTCGCCGTGCTGATAGGGGCTCATCGTGCCGGGATCGACGTTGAGGTACGGGTCGAACTTCTGGTTTTTGACCTTCAGCCCGCACTGCTTGAGCAGGCGCCCGAGCGAGGCCGCACAGATGCCCTTGCCCAACCCCGATACCACGCCGCCGGTGACAAAAATGTACTTCATAAATTTTCTTCCTCCCCAGTTAAAGAAAAATGGAACTGCTCACAAACAGATCCATGCCGCGTTTGCCGTCCCAGGGCGGCAAACAGGGCAGGCGCCGCAGAGTTTTACGCCGCGCACGGAGCGCGGACCCACTCAAAAAGGACGCTCGAAGGAGCGTCCTTTTTGAATTATACGGAGAATAAAAGCTCGCAGAACGTCGGATACGGCCAGTACTTCGACGCAGTCAGGACCTCGAGCTTGTCGATGATGCGGCTGACGGCGGCGGTGCGCTGCTCGACCTCGTCGTGATAGTAATGCAGCAGCTTCTCCGGCGCTTCGCCGTCAGACACGGTCTCAAGCGCGGTCTTGAGCGCGATGGTCGCCTCCAGCAGCTGCTCGTTGAGCGAGCCGATGGCGTTCACCAGCGACGATTCCACGTGGCAGGTCAGCTCCGGCGCGGCGGCGCGCTTGGCGCTGATGGTGGCGCAGAGCGCGGCCTCGTACTCCGATACGGCGTTCAGGATGCCGTGCTGGACCATATCCACGAGCGTCGCCGCCTCGATGCGGACGACCTTGCAGTATTTCTCGATATGGACCTCGTGGCGGGAGAGGATCTCCTCCTTCGTGTAAACGCCCTCGCGCGTGAGCATCTCGATGTTCTTGGGCAGGATGTAGGCGGGAAGCGCCTCGGCGGTGTTGCGCAGGTTGGCGAGCCCGCGCTTTTCCGCCTCCTTCACCCAGGCTGCCTCGTAGCCGTTGCCGTTGAAGATGATGCGGCGGTGGCGCAGGAAGGTGCCGCGCACCAGATCGTGCAGTGCAGCGGTGAAGTCCGGCGCATCCTTGAGCACCTCGTAGAATTCGCGCAGCTCATCCGCCATGATGGCGTTGAGCACCGTGGCGGGCCCGGCGATGGACTGGCTGGAGCCGGGCATGCGGAATTCAAACTTGTTGCCCGTGAAGGCAACGGGCGAGGTGCGGTTGCGGTCGGTGGTGTCCTGCGGGATGGAGGGGAGAACGTCCACGCCGATGCGCAGCGACTTGCGCTCGGCGTCGGTATAGTCGTTTTCACCGATGATGGCGTCAATGATATGCTCAAGCTCCGTGCCGAGGAAGATGGAGATGATCGCCGGCGGCGCCTCCTGCGCGCCGAGACGGTGGTCGTTGCCCGCGAAGGCGACCGAGCAGCGCAGCAGCTCCTGATATTCGTCCACGCCCTTGACGAAGGCGGCAAGGAAGAGCAGGAACACGGCGTTCTGGCTGGGCGTCTTGCCGGGGGAAAAGAGATTTTCGCCCGTGTCGGTCGAGAGCGACCAGTTGACATGCTTGCCCGAGCCGTTCACGCCGGCAAAGGGCTTTTCGTGCAGCAGGCAGACGAGTCCGTGCTTTTCCGCCACCTTCTTCATCGTTTCCATGACGAGCTGGTTCTGGTCGCTGGCGGTGTTGGCGTCGGTATAGATGGGCGCCATCTCGTGCTGGGCGGGGGCGACCTCGTTGTGCTTCGTCTTGGACAGCACGCCGAGCTTCCACAGCTCCTCATCCAGATCCTTCATATAGGCGGCGACCCGCGGGCGGAATGCGCCGAAGTAATGATCGTCCAGCTCCTGCCCCTTGGGCGGCTTTGCGCCGAAGAGGGCGCGCCCGCAAAGGCGCAGATCCATGCGCTTTAAGAACAGCTCGCGGTCGATAAGAAAATACTCCTGCTCTGCGCCGACCTGCGGCGTGACCTTCTGCACATCGCCCTGCCCGAACAGGTGCAGCACGCGCGACGCCTCGCGGCTGACGGCCTCCATCGAGCGCAGCAGCGGGGTCTTTTTATCCAGCGCGTCGCCGCTGTAGGAGCAGAAAACCGTGGGGATGCAGAGGCTGCCGTCCTTGATGAAGGCGAAGGCGGTGGGGTCCCAGGCGCTGTAGCCGCGCGCTTCAAACGTGGCGCGCAGGCCACCGTTGGGGAAGCTCGAGGCATCCGGCTCGCCGCAGACCAACTCCTTGCCGGAGAAGTCCATGATGACGCGGCCGCCGCCGATGTCCTTGATAAAGCTGTCGTGCTTTTCGGCGGTGACGCCGCTGAGCGGCTGGAACCAGTGGGTGAAGTGCGTGGCGCCGCGCTCGAGCGCCCAGGTCTTCATCGCGTCGGCAATATCGTTGGCGGCGGAAAGCGGCAGCGGCTGACGGCTCTTGAGGCACTGTCGCCAGATCTCCATCGCGCTTTGCGGCACATACTGCTCCATCGCACTCTCATTGAATACCAGCGAGCCGAACAGCTCGGGGATACGCGTTGCTTCACTCATGCTTCAAACCTCCTGTTAGAAAAAATACATGAACTATATTACTTCCTGCACCCTTTGCGCGTCAAGACATTGTTTTTCCAACATTTGCCCTGCTTTAGCACGGTAAACTGTGCGCGGTAACGAAATCATGAAAGACCGTCAACTTTTTCTTGCATCGCGCGGGGGCGCTGTGCTATGATTAGCCTGAACCCGCCCCTGCCGCAGGGCGCGGGCGCTGCTGCGCAGAAGCGCAGCCCCGGCAGATAAAAAAGGAAGCCCCCCGCGTGGAGGGGGCTTCCTTTTTTGCAGTTATTTGATCGCCGCGCTGTCGTTGAGCACCGATGTGCTGTAAAGGAACAGCACATCCTGCGCGTCAAAGGAGAGGAACCGTCCGAGCGCGGCGGGGGAGAGATAGCGGATATCGACGAGCGTGATCTCGCGGTAGCTCTCCGCCAGCAGCGGGATGAGGCTCGCGGCAAAGGAGTCGCGGAAAACAAGAAGCTTGCGCTCCGTCTGTGCGCCTGGGCTTTCGATGCGCAGCAGCGGCTTCGGCCCGGAAAGAAAGATCTCATACGGGTCGCTGCCCTCCGCTTTTTCAAGCGTGTAGACGGGGAGAGATTCGCCGCTTTCATAGTCGTACACGCGGCAGCTGCCGATGACACTGTTTGTCAGGTAGGCAAGCCTGTCGGGCTCCATCGGCAGCGCCGATTGCCCGCGGTACACGCCGTAAAACGGCGCGTCGAGCGTGACCTCGGTAAAGTCACCGGTGAGCGAGACGCCCATCGCGTCCGCCAGCGCCTTAGCCGTGGGGGCAAGCGTCTCCTGCCGCCAGTGGAGGTCGGTGCGGTAATAGGACGAGAGCGACAGCGTGCCCGTCAGGTCGATATACTCCGCAAAATCGACCTTTTCGCGCATGAGCGCGAAGAACTTCTCGTAGTCCATCGCGGGATAGCCGTTTTCGGCTGCCAGAAAGTAATTCTTATCGGGGACGACGGAGAGGTAGACGTTTGAGCCCGTATCCTTGAGGTAGGTCTCATACACATAGCGGAAGCGGTCGGCTGCGTGGTCGAGCGAATCCTCACGGATCGTGTCGTCGAGCTTCGCGGCGCAGCCGTCCGCAACGTAGATGCCGTTGTTGTCCTTCTCGCGGAAGAGGTCGCGCACGGCAAGCGCCTTGAGCGTGCGAAGCTCGTCGCGCAGCGGGAACTGGTCGAGCGTGTAGCTCTCGAAATTCGACTGAAAGCGTCCGGAGAGTACTTCTTCGGCGTTCAATGCCGGGAATTGCTTGAGCGCCCGGCGTTCGCTTTCCGATACGGCGTCGTCGCTCTTGCAAATGCCCCACAGTGCGAACACGAGCACGAACGCTGCCGCGATGCCGAGGGTGAGGGTGTCTTTTACTTTTCGATTCATGCGATGCCCTCCCTAAAAGCGGAAGTAGAGGAACGGGTTGAACGACCCGTCCACTAAGAATGCCGTGCCGAGCAGCAGGGGGATGAGCACGAACAGCGGCTCGAGCACGTCGAGCGCCGTCGCCGCGCCCTTTATCTCGCGCAGCTTTGCCACGACCTTTTTCGGCAGCGGCGTTGCGCAGAGGATGCCGAGCACGAGCAGCGGGCCATAGCTTTTAAGATAGTAGACCGCCTGCGCGCTTGATAGCGGCAGACCGCCCGCGCCGAGCATCGCGCCGATGCGCGAAACTGTCTGCGCGGCGGTGTCGGCGTCAAAGAGCACGAAGCCGAGCGTGACGAAGAGAAGCGTGTACGCGTGGCCGAGCGCGCGGTGCCTTTCCAGCACTGGCAGCAGCCACAGCTTTTCCACAAGCAGCAGCGCTGCAAACCACAGCCCCCACAGCACGAACGTCCACGCCGCACCGTGCCACAGGCCCGTCGCCAGCCAGACGATCAGGATGTTCCGCAGCTGGCGCGCCATGCCCCTGCGGCTGCCGCCGAGGGGGATATAGAGGTAGTCGCGGAACCACGAGCCGAGCGACATGTGCCACCTGCGCCAGAATTCCGTGATGCTCGCCGAAATATAGGGGTAGTTGAAGTTTTCGGGAAAGTGGAAGCCCAAGATCCGCCCGAGGCCGATGGCCATGTCGCTGTAGCCCGAAAAGTCGAAGTACACCTGTAGCAGAAACGCGAGCGCGTAGAGCCAGACGAAGAGGACGCTCGCGTCCTGCGTCGATTTGTAAGCGCCGGCTAACGAGCCGAACTGGTTGGCGAGCAGAATTTTCTTGGCAAAGCCGACCGTGAAGCGGCGCGCGCCCTCCGCCGCGGCGGAGACGCTGCGCGTGCGGCTTTTGAGCTCCGCGGCGACGTCGGAATACCGCACGATCGGCCCTGCGATGAGCTGAGGAAAGAGCGCAACGTAGGCGGCGAGGTCGATGAAGCTTTTCTGCGCCGCCGTTTCGCCGCGATAGACGTCGATGGCGTAGCTGAGGACCTGGAAGGTGTAAAAGCTGATGCCGATCGGAAGGCTCAGCCTGAGCAGCGGCAGCGAAAGCCCCGTAACGGCGTTGACGCTCTCAAGGAAAAAGTCCGCGTACTTGAAATAGCCGAGAAGCCCAAGGCTCACGAGGATCGAGAGCGTCAGAAAGACTCTCGACGCCCTTTGCCCGCGGTGCTTTTCGATCAGCAGGCCAAACCCATAGCCCTGCACGATGGAGATGAGCATGAGCAGCACATACTTCGGCTCGCCCCAGGCGTAGAAAAAGAGGCTTGCGAGCAGCAGCACCGTGTTTTTCAGCTGCCGCGGCGCTGCAAAGCAGATCAGCAGCGCCGCGGGCAGAAAGTAGAAGAGGAAGGTGACGCTGGAAAACAGCATGGCTTACGCGATGGGCTCGTCACAGACAACGGCCGCGTCCGCGTAGGCGGCGGTGAGCTTGTCGCGGAAGGTATCGACGAGATCCTCCGCGCCGTAGCAGGAGACGACGTAATTGCCGAGCGTGGCGATGACGAGCTTGTCGGGGAAGCCGCACATCCACTGGCGGGACATGACGTTGTCCTTGAGATCGGAGACGATGCCGTCCACATCCGCCGCATCGGTGACGTGGAAGGCGCCGGCGGTGAAGGTGTTGAGATTCATCATGTGGACAAGGGACGCCGCGTCGGTGAGCTTCCCGGCGTCGGCGGAGGGGAAGGTGAGGGAATGGTCAAGCGTGTCGCCGTCGGCAACGCCGAACCTGCCCGGCGCGCCGTCGGTCATGTTCGCCTCGTCATAATCGCCGCCTGCGGCGGGAAATTTTTCGTCGTCGGAATAGCTTGCCCAGACGGTGTTCAGCAGCGCCAGTGCGTCGGCGGGCTGGCCGGCTGCGGCATCGTTGCCCTTGCTGCCGCAGGCGGCAAGGGAGAGGAGCAGCATGGCGGCAAGCAGCAGAGAGAAAAGCTTTTTCATAGGGAATTACCTCCGGAAATTTCAATAGGATAGCTTGTGTAATGAAAATGATTTTTACGCTTACGGCTTTTCAGCCGCCCACCAGCCGTTTGCCGCGTCATAGCGCAGCACGGCGGCGGGCCTGCCGTCGAGCCGGAGCGTGTAGACCGCGCCCTTGTCCGGGCGCTCAATGGTCCAGGTGAGCGCTTCGCCGCCGCTGACGGTGCGGCAGGAAAGCGCGCGGGGGGTGGAATCGAGGGGCGAGTCGAGCACGCCGCCCGATACCGAGACCTCTACCGCCTTCTCCCCGCTCCCAACGGTGAGCGGGATGCTGAGCGGCTGCGCCGCCCGTGCGGGCGCGAGCGTCATCGGCGCGGGCTGCTCGATGGGGATGGGATCGTCCGCGAGCGGCGTGCCGCCGATGAAAAGACCGGCCTGCGGCGCGCGCTGCGCCAGGAATGCCGCTGTGACGATGAGCGCAAGACACGCCGCGGCGGCAAGCGCGCGGGGAATGTAACGGCGCCTGCGCGGCCGGTAGGCAAGCGCTTCGGCGATCAGCGCGCCGTCAAGCTCGCTGACGGCGCGGGCAATGGCCTCATGTTTCATAGTAGTAGCCCTCCTTTTCCAGGTGCTGCCTGAGCCGCCTGCGCGTGCGCAGGAGCGTCACCTTCACGCGGCTCTCGCCGCAGCCGAGGCGCCTGCTGATCTCAGCGATCGAGTCGCAGCAGAAATAGCGGCTGACGAACATGACGCGCGCATCCTCGCTCTGCGTGCGCAGAAATGCGCTGATGCTGCGCCCCAGCTCGGCAGCGGCAAGGGCGTCGCCGGGTGCGCCGGCGTCCGGCACGCAGTCGGAAAGCTCGTCGAGCGAAAGGGCGAGGGTGTCGCCCTGGCGCTTCTGCGCGTTTTTCGCCTGATAGCGGTTGAGCGCCAGATTGCGCGCGATCCTGCCGAGAAAGGCGGAGAGGATCGCGGGGCGCTGCGGCGGCATGGCGTTCCATGCGTGCAGGTAAGCGTCGTTGACGTTTTCCTCGCTGTCGGCGCGGTCGGACAAAATGTTCTGGGAAATTTTCATGCAGTAGGGCCCGTATTTGGCGGCAGTCTCGGCGATGGCGGCCTCGTCCCGCTGCCAGTAGAGATCGACGATCTCGTGGTCGTCCATAGGCTCGCTCCTTTCTGTTGTCTGCCATCGTAGGTATAAGACAGCTTTCCGGCACGGTGCGTTACAGAAAAATAGGAAAATCTGCGCTGCGGTGCTGAAAGTATACCACATCCCGCGGATCCGTAAAAGGGGAAAACGTTTTTTGAAGGGGACGGAACTTTTTCAGCGCAGCGCCGTCTAAACTGACAAATCCCGAAACGGAGGTACATCTGACATGAAACGACTGCTTGCTTTGCTTCTTGCTGCGGCGATGGTGCTTGCCCTCGCCGCCTGCGGGGACAGCGGAACGGCGATCCGGAGCTTTCCGGCGGAAAATGAGGAGGATACGGTGAAAAAAGGCCCCGTCGCCGCGCAGTACCTCGCGGACCTTGCCGTAAAGACGGCGGAATATCCGGAGCTGCCCGCCGCGCCGAGCCAGGCGGAGCTGGACGAGGCGTTTGCCGCCATCGACCCGGCAGTGCTGGGCGAGGCGGCGTATGAAAAGGCGCAGGAGCAGATCTGGCAGGACTGGGACGCGCGCAACCTTGCCTACTATGATGCGCTGCGCGCGCTCAGAAGCGAAGGGACGGCATATCCGGCGGCGTTCCTCGGCTTTACGCAGGCGGCGGCGGACGCACTGCTCTCCGCGCAGGGGAACACGGTGCTCTCGCCTGCGAATCTCTACCTTGCGCTCGCGATGCTCAGCGAAACGACGGCCGGCGAGAGCCGCGCGCAGCTGCTCGGGCTGCTGGGGCTGAACGGTGCCGGCGAGGCGCAGAGCGCGGCGAACTACATCTGGCGCAATCTCTACGGGGAGACGGAGAGCGGCAGGACGCTGCTTGCAAGCTCCGTTTGGCTCAACGAGAATGTGCCCTATAACGCGGAAACGCTCGATACGCTCGCGCAGCAGTACCTCGCGTCCGCCTTCTCCGCGCCGATGGGCAGTGAGAAGACGGACCGCGCCATTGCCGAGTGGATCAACGAGAGCACCGGCGGGCTTCTTGAGGAAGCAGCGGGTGAGATCGAGACAAAGCCTGAGACCGCGATGCTCCTTCTGACGGCGCTCTATTTTAAGGATCAGTGGCGCGATGAATTCTGGGAGGATGCGACGAAGCAGGACGCCTTTACCGCGGCGGACGGCGAGAAGCAGACCGCCGAATTCATGCACCGCACGGATGACTGCGCCGCCTGCTATCGCGGAGGAAATTACACCGTGGCGCAGCTGCGCTTTCAGGGCGGGCAGGCGATGCGCTTCCTGCTGCCGGACGAGGGGACGACGCTCGAAAGCCTGCTGGCAGACGGCAGCGCCGCGGGCGGACTGATGATCTACGACATGGGCGTTATGCTGCCGAGTGCAGAGATCCGCTGGAGCGTGCCGAAGTTCGACGTGGATTCCAACCTGGAGCTGACCGACGCGCTCAAGGCGCTGGGCGTCACGGACGTATTCGACTTTGACAAGGCGGACTTCTCGCCGCTGATCGATGAGGAGAAGTTTGACGAGAGCGTCGCCGCGACGAAGGTGCAGCACGCCGCGCGCGTCAAGGTGGACGAAAAGGGCTGCGAGGCGGCGGCGTTCACGGCCATCACGGCGGATGCTGCCGCTGCCATGACTGAAGAGCTTCCGGTGGTGGAGATGGATCTGAACCGGCCGTTTGCCTTTATGATCACCGGCGTGGACGGGCTGCCGCTGTTCCTCGGTACGGTGAACACATTGAAATGATTTCCCGCGCCGCAGGGAGGCGCCCTGTTGGCGTGGGACAAAAGAGGGGGATCCTCTCGCGTGAGAGGGTCCCCTTTTCTGTTTCAGCGGAAGTAGACGGCGTCCCATTCCGGCGCGCCGGGAACGAGCGGCGGCTCGATGACAAGCCCGCTTTTTCCGCCGCGTCTTCCTTCGGCGAGCAGGAGCGAGGGGGCGGCGTCCGCCGCTTTGGCAAGAAAGCGCAGGCGCTTTGGCTCGATGCCGTGCGCGCGCAGGGTGCAGAGCACGTCGGCCAGCCGTTCGGCGCGATGGACGAGCGCAAAGCGGCCGCCCCAGCGCAGGATGTACGCCGCGGCGGCGCAGACGTCTGAAAGCGTGCAGTGCGTTTCCTCACGCGCCGTGCGGCGCGCCTCGCCTTTGGCGCCCGCGCCGCTGCCGGCGGGAAAATACGGCGGGTTGGAGAGCACATAGTCCATGCTGCCCGCGGGCGGGAGAACGCTGCGCTCGCGCAGATCGCCGGTGCGGAAGCCGGCGCGCTCCGCCCAGCCGTTTTCGGCAAAAGCCCTTTGCGCAAGCGCCTGCGCAGGGGCGGACAGTTCAACGTTCTCCAGGCGCAGCGTGCTGTCGCGCGCAAGCAGCAGTATGCCGAGCAGCCCCGTGCCGCTGCCGAG
>DHMW01000061.1:6270-7278 GCA_002405995.1 Oscillospiraceae bacterium UBA4632 | reverse complement strand
TGTCGTAATAAAAGCAGGGGCCGCCCTGCCATAAATAGTCCTTTTTCTCCATGAAGACACTCCTGAACGGGAAAGGATAAAAAATAAGGACGCGCCTTTGCGCGTCCTTATTTTCCGTTGTTAGCCTCAGGCCTGGGAGATGGCGCCGTTGGGGCAGGTATCAGCGCAGGAGCCGCAGTCGAGGCAGGCGTTCGCGTCGATCTGATACTGAGAGTCGCCCTGGGAGATAGCGCCAACGGGGCAGGCGTCTGCGCAAGCACCGCAGCTGACGCAGGCAGAGCTGATCTGATAAGCCATAGTTAAGTACCTCCATAAGAGTTGATGGAGATATTATAGCATGAGAAACCAAAAATGCAAGAGCGGGAGAGCAGGAAATTTTTGAATTTTCCGTGCAGAGAGGAACGTTTATTTTGTGCATGGGGCGGAAAAAATGAGGGATAAAGATCCGATGCGCAAGGGGGATACATGTGTGAACGACAGAAGATTCAGCCGCGGCGCGGAGCGCGTGCTGCGGCAGGCCCAGGAGAGCGCGAGCGAGCTGGGGCACGGCTTTGTCGGCTGCGAGCATCTGCTGCTGGCGATGCTGCGCGAGGAGAGCGGTGCGGCGGGACGCGCGCTGCAGGAGGCGGGCGTGAGCGAGGATGTGCTCTGCGCACTCATCACGCAGGCGCTCGGGCGCGGCGAAACGGAGCTGACGCCTGTGCAGGGGCTGTCGCCCCATGCGCGCAGCGCGGTGGAGCTGGCTGTGGGCGAGGCGCAGCGCATGGGCAGCGGGCAGATCGAGGAGGGGCACCTGCTGCTGGGGCTGCTGCGCGACGGCGGCAGCATGGCGGTAAGGCTGCTCTCGCTGGCGGGCGTGGACGCAAAGAAGCTATACGGCGATACCCTGCGCCGCATGAGCGGCGCGCCGCGCCGTCCCGCCGCGCCGGAGACGCGGGGGCTGCGGGGCGAGGGGCGCGGAGGCAGGCAGCTTGCCGAATTTGCGCGCGACCTGACGGCGATGGCGCG
>DHMW01000061.1:3346-6128 GCA_002405995.1 Oscillospiraceae bacterium UBA4632 | reverse complement strand
CTCATCGGCGAGCCGGGCGTTGGCAAGACCGCCGTTGCGGAGGGGCTGGCGGAGAGAATCGCGGGGGCGGATGTGCCGGATGAGCTGCTGGACCAGCGCGTGCTGGCGCTGGATATGGCGGGAATGGTCGCGGGGACGAAGTACCGCGGCGAATTTGAAGAGCGCGTGCGCGCGGTGCTCGACGAGGTGCGGCGCGACGGACACATCATCCTGTTTATCGACGAGCTGCACACCGTGGTCGGCGCAGGCAGCGCCGAGGGGGCGGTGGATGCGGCGAACATCCTCAAGCCCGCGCTCGGGCGCGGGGAGATCCGTGTGATCGGTGCGACGACGCTTTCAGAGTATCGCCGCTATATCGAAAGGGATGCGGCGCTGGAGCGCCGGTTCCAGAGCGTGCAGGTCGGCGAGCCGACGGATGCGCAGACGCTGGATATCCTGCGCGGCCTGCGGGGAAGGTACGAGGCGCACCATCGCCTTACGATCACCGATGGGGCGCTGGAGGCCGCCGTCTCGCTCTCGCGGCGCTATCTGACCGAACGCTTCCTGCCCGACAAGGCCATCGACCTGATGGACGAGGCAGCGTCGCGCGTGCGCATGGGCGGCGGAGAGGATGCGGAGCTGCGGCTGCTGGAGCAGCGCATCGGCGCGTGCGCGCGCGATGCGGAGCAGGCGCTGCGCGCGCAGGACCATGAAAGGGCGGCGCAGCTGCGGGATGCGGAGCGGGACTTCCGTGCGCAGGCCTGCGCGCAGCGGCGCAGGGAGGTGCGCGCGGAGGACGTTGCCGCCGTGCTTTCCGACTGGACGGGGATCCCGGTGACACGCCTGAGCGAGAACGAGAGCGAGCGCCTGCTGACGCTGGAGCGGACGCTGCACGAACGCATCGTGGGACAGGATGAGGCGGTGCGGGCGGTCGCCCGCGCGGTGCGGCGCGGCCGCACCGGCGTAAAGGACCCGAAGCGGCCCATCGGCTCGTTCCTTTTCCTCGGTCCTACAGGTGTCGGAAAGACGGAGCTGTGCCGCGCGCTGGCGGAAAGCGTGTTCGGCAGCGAGGATGCCGTCGTGCGCGTGGATATGAGCGAGTATATGGAAAAGCACGCCGTTTCACGCCTGATCGGCGCGCCGCCGGGCTACGTGGGCTGCGATGAGGGCGGGCAGCTGACGGAAAAGGTGCGGCGCAGGCCGTATTCCGTCGTGCTCTTCGACGAGCTTGAGAAGGCGCACGAGGACGTGTGGAACATCCTGCTGCAAATTCTGGAGGACGGCGCGCTGACCGACTCGCAGGGGCGGCAGGCGGATTTCCGGAACACGCTGGTGATCATGACCTCCAACGTGGGCGCAAGGAGCATTTCGGCGGGCGGAGCACGGCTTGGCTTTGCGCCGCAGGGCGCGGCGGACGCAAGCGCGCAGCCTGCGGCGGTGAAGGAGGCGGCAATGGCAGAGCTGAGACGCACGTTCCGCCCGGAATTTCTGAACCGTGTGGACGAGACGGTCGTCTTTCGCCGCCTGAGCGAGCGGGACACCGCCGAGATCGCGAAGCGGCTGCTCCGGCAGACGGCGCAGCGCGCAGCGTCGGCGGGCGTGACGCTCACCTTTGACGACGCGGCGGCGGATGAGCTGGCAAGGCGCGGCTACGATCCTATCTATGGCGCGCGTCCGCTGCGGCGGCTCATCCGCAGTGAGGTGGAGGATGCGCTCGCTACCTGCCTTTTGGACGGCACGCTCGCAAGCGGCGACACGGCAGTGCTTTCCGCCGGAAAGGAAACGCTGCTTCTTTCCAAAAAGGAAGAGACTGCGCTGGCGGCGTTCGGTGCAGAGGAAAACGGAACGAAGATATAAAAAAGGGGGCTGTTCACGTGAACAGCCCTCTTTTTTTGACTTATTCGAAGCGCTCGATGCTGGTGGTCAGGTCGTGGCTGGCCTTGAGCGCCTTGAGCTTTGCCATTGGCTCGCCTGCGGCGTGCGCGTCGAGCGCCGCCTGGTCGCGCCAGTGCTCGATGAGCAGCACGCAGTTTTCCTGGCCGACGGGGAGGAAGTAGTCGTATTGCAGGCAGCCGTCCTCGGCGAGCACAGCGCTGCGCAGCCCGCCCGACTGCATCTCAAGCGCAAAATCCTTCGCCTTCTCGCCGCGATAGAGCACGTGGAGCAGAATACCGTCCATAAAAAACATCCCCTTTCCTTACGATACGTCGATCATTTCAAGATATTTGTAGCCGTTTTCGGCAATGTGCTCCTTGCGCCCCTGCAAGTTGTCGCCCAGCAGCAGGTCGAACGAGCGCGCCGTCGCCTCCGCGTCCTCGGGCATGACCTTGATGAGGCGGCGCGTCTCGGGATTCATCGTCGTCAGCCACATCATCTCCGGGTCGTTTTCGCCGAGACCCTTTGAGCGGTCTACCTTATAGCGCCTGCCCTCAAGCGTCTTGACGATGTCGTTTTTCTCCCTGTCCGTGTAGGCAAACCACGTCTTTTCGCCGCAGGTGATCTCAAAAAGCGGGGTTTCGGCGATGTAGACATAGCCCTCGCGGATCAGCGTCGGGCAGAGGCGGTAGATCATCGTCAGGATGAGCGTACGGATCTGAAAGCCGTCCACGTCGGCATCGGTGCAGAGAATGACCTTGCTCCAGCGGAGGTTGCTCAGGTCGAAGGCGTTCAGGTCCTTGACGAACTTGCCCGGCACCTCCACGCCGCAGCCGAGGACCTTCAGAAGGTCGGTGATGATCTCGCTCTTGAAAATGCGCGGATAATCCGCCTTCAGGCAGTTGAGGATCTTGCCGCGCACGGGCAT
>DHMW01000061.1:0-3266 GCA_002405995.1 Oscillospiraceae bacterium UBA4632 | reverse complement strand
TCGCGCGAGAGCTTGACGCTGCCCAGCGCGCTGTCGCCCTCCACGATGTAGATCTCGCGGCGCGAGACGTCGCGCGTGCGGCAGTCAACAAATTTTTCTACGCGGTTCGAAATGTCGATGCTGCCGGAGAGCTTCTTCTTGATGTTCAGGCGCTGCTTTTCCGCACTTTCGCGGCTGCGTTTGTTGATGAGCACCTGCTCGGCGATCCTGAGCGCGTCCGTGCGGTTTTCGATGAAGTAGGTCTCGAGGCGGGACTTCAGAAAGTCCGTCATCGCCTCCTGCACAAATTTGTTTGTGATCGCCTTTTTCGTCTGATTCTCGTAGCTCGTCTGCGTGGAGAAGTTGTTTGAAACAAGGATCAGGCAGTCCTCCACGTCCTGCCAGGCGATGCGCGTCTCGCCCTTCTGGTATTTGTTGTTGTCCTTCAGATACTTGTCGATGGCGTAGACAAAGGCGGTCTTCGATGCCTTTTCAGGGCTGCCGCCGTGCTCGAGCCACGAGGAGTTGTGGTAGTGCTCGATGCGCTGCACCTTGTTGGAAAAGCAGCACGCGCAGGAGAGCTTGACCTTATACTCGGGCTTGTCCGCGCGGTCGCGGCCGCGGCGCTCCGTCTCCCAGAAGACGGGCGTTGTGAGGGCGTCCTCGCCCGCGATCTCGGAGACATAGTCGATGATGCCGTTTTCGTAGAGGAAGTCCTGCGTCTCAAAGCGGCCGGGAAGGATCTCGTTTTTCAGCCGGAACGTGATGCCTGCGTTGACGACGGCCTGACGGCGCAGTGTTTCGGCATAGTAATCGATGGGGATGTCGATGTCGGTGAACACGTCGAGGTCGGGCAGCCAGCGCGTGCGCGTGCCGGTCTTTTTTCCGCGGTCGGTCGGCTCGATGCGGAGCTCCTGCCCCTTTTTGCCCGTCGGTTCGCCGCGCTCAAAGTGCAGGGAGTATTTGTTCCCGTCGCGCCAGACGGTCACGTCCATATAGCGCGAGGAATACTGCGTCGCGCACGCGCCGAGGCCGTTTAAGCCGAGGGAGTATTCGTAGTTGTCGCCGTCGAGGTTATTATACTTGCCGCCGGCGTAGAGCTCGCAGTACACGAGCTCCCAGTTGAAGCGCTTTTCCTTGGGGTTGTAGTCCACGGGACAGCCGCGGCCCATGTCCTCTACCTCGATGCTGTGGTCTAAGTATCGGGTGACGGTAATGAGCCGGCCGTGACCCTCGCGCGCTTCGTCGATGGAGTTGGAAAGGATCTCGAACACGGCGTGCTCGCAGCCGTCCAGCCCATCCGAGCCGAAGATGACGCCCGGGCGTTTGCGCACACGGTCCGCGCCCTTGAGGGACGAGATGCTCTCATTGCCGTAATTCGTTTTTTTTGCTTCTGCCATTGCGCTGTCTCCATTTCGCCGAAATTTTGCGTTTTTTGGGTAAACCACAAGAGTTAGTACATTATACGATTTTTTGACCACAATAGCAAGTGGTCGCCGGGGATTTCTGCTTTTTGCAAAAGAATACGCCCGGTACCGGGATTCCTCCCGGTATCCGCGCCGGGGCGGGCGGGGCATAAAGCTGCGTCAACCGGCGAAAAATGCCGCCGCCACAAAGTTATTCACAGTTTCCACAGAATTTTCCACAGGGTTATGTCAACATATATTCGTGAATAAAATGTGAATGCTTCGTGTAAAAACCGGAAGCGGCGCGGATCGGGGGAAGCGGCGGCGGCACGGAAATTTCGTCGCTTTGCCATGCTGTTTCTTTGCCCGCAGCTCTTGACAAGGGCAAAAGAGCGTGACCTCACCCGCCTCCTGCCGCCGGCAAGCCGAGGACGCAGACGGCTTGACCGTCTGCGTCCTTTTCTGCATCTGCGGCGCTCACACGCTCAGCCAGTCATCCAGCACAAGACCGGGGTTGTGCTTGGTGAGGAAGCCCACGCTCCACTCGCCGCCGAAGGCGATGAGCCTGCGGCCCTTGAAATCCTCGAGCACGCGGGAACCCGAGCAGAGCAGCAGATCCTTCACGTCGCACGGGCACTCGCGGATGAGCCGCAGGTGCTCGTAGGGCAGGCCGCTCATGCGCAGCTCCACGCCGTACTCGTTTTTCATGCGATATTCGAACACGTCGAACTGCAGCGTGCCGACCACGCCGACGACCACATCCTCAAAGCCGCTGTCGGGCATTTTGAAGATCTGGATGGCACCCTCCTGCGCGATCTGCTGCACGCCCTTGACAAACTGCTTGCGCTTCATCGTGTCCTTGGGGGATACGAGCATGAAGTGCTCCGGCTCGAACGTCGGAATGCCGGAGAAACGGAATTTTTTGCCCGGCACGGTGATCGTATCGCCGATGGAGAACAGGCCCGGGTCAAACACGCCGATGATGTCGCCCGCATACGCCTCGTTGACGATCTCACGCTCGGCGGCCATCATCGTCTGCGGCTGGGAAAGGCGCATTTTGCGGCCGGACTGGACGTGGTAATATTCCGTGTCGCGCTCGAACTTGCCCGAGCAGATGCGCATGAACGCGAGACGGTCGCGGTGCGCCTTGTTCATGTTGGCCTGGATCTTGAACACGAACGCGGAAAAATCGGGAGAGTAGACGTCCACCTCGCCTGCATCGCTTACGCGCGGCAGCGGGGGCGTGGTCATCTCCAGAAAGGCGTTCAGAAACGGCTCGACGCCGAAATTGGTCAGCGCACTGCCGAAGAATACGGGAGAGAGCTTGCCCGCGCGCACGGCGGCTAAGTCAAAATCGCGCCCCGCGCCGAGCAGCTCCACCTCGTCGGCGAGCGTGTCGCGGCGCTTCTGACCGATCAGAGCGGCAAGCGCCGGATCGTCCAGCTCGATCTCCGTGACGCCCGCCTTCCTGGCGTGACCCTCGTCGGTGAAGTGCAGGATGCAGTGCTTTTCGCGGTCGTATACGCCGAAGAACTCCTTGCCGCAGCCGATGGGCCAGTTGACGGGGTAGGTGCCGATGCCGAGCTCGCGCTCGACCTCCTCGCATAGCTCCAGCGCATCGCGCGTCTCGCGGTCCATCTTATTGATGAAGGTAAAAATGGGGATATTGCGCAGCGCGCAGACCTTGAAGAGCTTGCGCGTCTGCGGCTCGACGCCTTTTGCCCCGTCGATGACCATCACGGCGCTGTCCGCGGCCATCAGCGTGCGGTACGTGTCCTCAGAGAAGTCCTGGTGGCCCGGCGTGTCGAGGATGTTGATGCAGTAGCCGCCGTGCTGGAACTGCATGACCGACGATGTGACGGAGATGCCGCGCTGCTTTTC
>DHMW01000019.1:30675-39184 GCA_002405995.1 Oscillospiraceae bacterium UBA4632 | reverse complement strand
GGCTTGCCGTTCGCGTAGCACTTTTTCCACGCACCGACGCTCGCCTGCGCCGCAAACCCAGCGCCGAAGGCGCTGCCCATGGCAGACAGGCCGAGCGCGCACGCCATGCCAATAAATTCGATACTCATAATTGTTCTCCTATCCGTTTATTTTTTTATTTGATCGCGTTTTCTGAAGGGATCATAGGCGATGCCTGCCCATTCCATCCCAAGCTGACCGGAGAATTCCAGCAGGTTCAGCCGCACGCCGTGGACGACCACGGACAAAAGCCCCATTACGATGTTCAGCCCGTGCCCAACCAGCAGGATCAGCACACCGACGAGCATCAGCGGGCCGTGGAAGCCAAACGCCATGTTGTTGAAGCTCTGCGCGATGGCGAGCGACGCCATGCCGACGGCAAAGAGGCGGATATAGCTCATGATGTTGCCGAAGGCGCTGATGGTGTTGAGAAACACCGTGAAGGCATCGCCAAGCCCCGCCTTCAGCCCCTGCGCAAAGGTCCTGTCCGGCGACATGCCGCCGAAGCAAACCACCAGCAGGAAGCCGGCGATCACGACAGCCGCAATGGGCGTGAGGTCGATCTGCTCGCCGATGACGAGATACAGCACGACGAAGTACAGCGCGCAGATGGCACACAGCCAACCAAGATCTGCCACCCAGCTGAGATCCTTCTGCCCAAGCTTGCGGCGGATGTTCATCACGCACGCGAGCGAGAGCTGGAGCGTGCCGAGGATGAAGCAGAACTTCATGACGCTGTTCTGCTGCGCGGCGGTGGAGACGCCGAAGTATTCGGGGTAGTTGGCAAACGACGGAACGACAAGGCTCCGCAGCAGCGGCACCTGCATCGCCTGCTCAAGCCCGAACCACGTGCCTGTCAGCGCGCCCCAGACGATCGTCGCGGCCGACAGGAGCCACAGCAGCTGCACGGCGTCGGACGCCCTTTTCTCCTTCACCGTCATGGCAATGGCGGCGATCAGGAACAGGCAGCCGTAGCCCGCATCGCCGATGATCATGGCGAAAAAGAGCGTGAAGAAGCCGAGAAACCAGAACGAGATATCGTATTCCCGGTAGCCCGGCACGGTGCCGAGGATATCGAACACCGGAACCATCAGGCGGGTGACCCGGTTGTAACGGACCTTGGTGGGGACCTTGTCATCGTCCCCGTCCGGGTCCGAAAGCGCCCATGCCCAGCAGTTCTTCGCCGCAGCGGCGCGGAAGCGCTCCTCCGCCGAGACCGGCAGGTAGCCGGAGAGCCACACGAGTCCGTCGCCATCCGAGGCAGTATTGCTGACGGCGGAAAACTCCGCGGCGTTCTGCGCCTTGAGCAGCTGGTCGCGGAAGCTCGGCAGATGCTTCGCCGCTTCGCTGAGGACGGCGTTGCACGCGGCGATCCCGGCTGCGCAGTCCGCCTCCTCACGTTCCAGCTCGTCAAGCCCCTTTTCCGGAATGACGAATTCATTGAGCGCATAACCCGCCGGAAGCGCGCCAAGAATGGCGAAGGTATCCATCTTGCCCACCGGTGCAAGGCGGATGAGCTTCACATCCGGATCTGCTGCAAGCGCGGCGGCCGTTTTTCTGTCCGCGCGGCAGAAATGAAGCTCTATGCCCTGCGCCTTCAGCGCGGAAATGTCGCCGGGGGAAAAGCGCCCCCATTCGCGCAGGCGGTCCGCGCCGGCGCGCGCCGCGCTTTGCTGCGCCTCCAGCGCCTTCCGTTGCTCGAGCGCCGCGCCCAGCCTGCGGTAGAGCGCTTCAAACGCATCGTCGGACAGCGGAGAACGCTCCTCCTCCGTGCCCCTGGCATAATCGTGCAGCGCAAGCTCCATTTTCGAGAGCGTGCCGAAGCGTTCGAGACACTTCTGATCCGCGTCCGCCTTTTCCGCGAAGTGGACCGCGCCGAGCGAGCGGAGCGCGCTGAGCAGCGCGGGCTTCTCCCCCGCCGCCGCAACGATATAGACGACTTTCATTTTCTCGATCATCGGCTCGCCTCCTGCAGCTTTTTCTTGGCGATCTTGCCGCGCACGACCGCAGAGGTCTGCTGGTCGCCGAGATAGATGCCGATGACGCGGATGTTCTCCTTCGCCTCCGGTATTTTCACCTTTTCGAAGAGGTTCACGCGCTGTGTGGTGGAGCGAAGCTCTTGCCCCAGAAGCTCCACCTGGCGGCGCAGCGTTCTCGACAGCGCGTCGAGCCGTGCGATCTCGCGCAGCCTGACAGCCGCGGTATCCACCCAGAGCGGATAGTCGTCCACATCGTAGGCGATATCCTCGAAGGACAGCGCGCGAAACACCGGAACGGTCACGCCCGCGATATTTTCCTCGCCGCACTCGACATGCAGCGGGCGGACGAGTGTTTCAAGCCGCCTGTCCGCGGGAAAGCGGTCGTTCTCAGCAAATACCGCGACCCAGCCGTCAAGACCGGAGATCGCGGCGCGGCGGTCCGCCTCGACCTGCTCGAGCTGCGCGGTGATCTGCATCATCACCGCCTGAAGCTGCTGCTTTTTTAATTGCAGGGTGGGCAGATACCGCTCGAATTGCTTGAGCCGGTCCTTTTGCGCTTTCAATTCGTTTTTTGTTAGTTTGACAGCCATACGCGCTCCTTCAGTTCACGGCGTCCCTGTTCGGCCACCGTTCCTGCAGCAGGCTCGTCTTGAGGCCAGTCTCGTTCGGCTCAAAGCACTCGGCAAGGATATTCCAGCCGAGATCGAGCGCCTCCTCGAGCGGGATGTTCACGCTCAGGTCCATCAGCTTCGTTTCGAAAAGATGGCCGTATTTGAGCAGCTTCTCGTCCCACTCGGACATCATAAAGCCCATGGATTTCTTCTCAAGGCTCTCTCTGTAGGCGCTGTAAAGGCGGATCATGCCGTCCATCAGGGCGCGGTGGTCGCTTCTCGTCTTGCCGTTGACGTTCTGCTTGAGACGCGAGAGCGAGCCGAACGGCTCGATATGGCCGTTCTTGAGATAATACTGCCCTTCCGTGATATAGCCCGTATTGTCCGGCACAGGATGGGTCACGTCGTCGCCCGGCATCGTGGTGACGCCGAGGATGGTGATGGAGCCTGCGCCCTCAAAGTCCACCGCCTTTTCATAGCGCGCGGCAAGGCAGCTGTAAAGGTCGCCCGGATAGCCGCGGTTGGACGGGACCTGCTCCATCGTGATCGCCATTTCCTTCTGCGCGTCGGCATAGTTGGTCATATCCGTGAGCAGCACGAGCACGCGCCGCCCGGAAAGGGCGAATTGCTCCGCCACGGCAAGCGCCATATCCGGCACGAGCGTGCATTCCACCGTGGGATCGGCCGCTGTGTGGATAAACATCACCGTGCGGCCCATGGCGCCGCTCTTTTCCAGCGTATCGCGGAAAAAGAGGTAATCGTCGTACTTGAGGCCCATGCCGCCGAGGACGATCACATCGACCTGCGCCTGCATGGCTATGCGGGAAAGCAGCTGGTTGTACGGCTCGCCCGAGACGGAGAAAATGGGGAGCTTCTGGCTCTCGACAAGCGTGTTGAACACGTCGATCATCGGGATGCCGGTGCGGATCATCTTATCTGGCACAATGCGCTTCGACGGGTTGACCGAGGGGCCGCCGATGGGGATCATGTTCTCCGTCAGCGCCGGACCGTTGTCACGCGGGATGCCCGCGCCGTCGAAAATGCGGCCGAGCAGATGATCGGAAAACGAGACCATCATGGGCCTGCCGAGGAAGCGGACGGGGTCTGTGGTGCTGACGCCCTGCGTGCCGGTAAACACCTGAAGGGTGACAAGGTCACGGTCCAGCTTGATGACGCTGGCGTAGCTGTCGCCCACGAGGGCAAGGTCGCCGCTGCGCACGCCGGAGGCGCGCACGGTCACAACGTTGCCGACGATGGATTCGATCTTTGTATAAACTTTCTGCATGGCGACTCCCTCCTTAACCTGTTACCCTGCTCAGGTAAAGGTCCGTGAGCCTCTTTTCCTGCGCCTCAAATTCCGGCGTACCGTAAACGGTGTTGTGCCAGTCAAGGAATTCCTGACGGACCTGATTGAAAAATGCTCGGATCTCCTTTTTATCGCTCAGCGCGTATTCGCGCGTCAAAACATCGTAAAGAACATGGAACTCATGGCGCTGGCGCTCGGGGTCGCAGGCGGCGTCGATGGGGTCGAAGGAGTTCTGCTGAAGGTAGACCGCATCGAGCAGCTCGCCCTTTTGATAGGTAACGTAATCCTCTGCCGAGGTGCCCTCCTCGCCGACGACCTTCATCATCTGATTGATCTCGCTGCTGCGCTTGAGGATGCTGCGGGCGCGCTCCACGCGCTCCATGTCCACAACGCCCTGATACTTCGACCACGAGTCGATGGGATGGATGGCGGGGTACTTGCGTGCATCGGAGCGCTCGCGGGAAAGCCCGTGGAACGCGCCGACGACCTTGAGCGTCGCCTGCGTGACGGGTTCTTCAAAGTTGCCGCCCGCGGGAGACACCGTGCCGCCAATGGTGACGGAGGCGATCCTGCCGTCCTTCAGGCGGACCTTGCCCGCGCGCTCATAGAACGCGGCGATCACGGATTCGAGATAGGCCGGGAAGGCTTCCTCGCCTGGGATCTCCTCAAGCCGTCCGCTCATCTCGCGCATCGCCTGCGCCCAGCGGCTGGTGGAATCAGCGAGCAGGAGCACGTCAAGCCCCATCTGGCGGTAATATTCCGCCATCGTCACCGCCGTGTAGACCGACGCCTCGCGCGCGGCGACCGGCATAGACGAGGTGTTGCAGATGATGATGGTACGCTCCATCAGGGAGCGGCCCGTGCGCGGATCGACCAGCTCCGGAAATTCCTTGAGCACCTCAACGACCTCGCCCGCGCGCTCGCCGCAGGCGGCGACGATGACGATATCGACGTCGGCGTTCTTCGCCTCCATGTGCTGCAGCACCGTCTTGCCCGCGCCGAAGGGGCCGGGCACGCAGAACGTGCCGCCCTTCGCCACGGGAAGGAAGGTATCGATCGAGCGGATCTTGGTCACGAGCGTCTCGTCGGGGCGCAGGCGCTCCTCATAGCAGCGGATGGGCTGCTTGACGGGCCAGGAAAAAACCATGCTCAGCTCCTTTTCCTCGCCCTTGCCGTTTTCGAGCACGGCAACGGTGGAGCGGACGTTGTACACGCCCTTTTCCTTCACCGACCGCACACGCCAGTCCTCCCCTCTGAGGTCAAAGGGAACCATGATGCGGTGCGTGAACAGCCCCTCCGGCACGCTGCCGACCGTATCGCCGGCGGACACGGCGTCGCCCGGGCGGACGAGCGGGGTAAATTCCCAGTCCTTATCGGGAATAGGGTCGAGATACACGCCGCGCTCAAGGAAGAAGCCGCATTTTTCCGCAAGCTCCGGCAGCGGGTTTTGCAGACCGTCGAATACCTGCGTCAGAAGCCCGGGACCAAGCTCCACGCTCATCAGCTCGCCGGTCAGCTCCACCCGGTCTCCGACCTGCACGCCGTTCGTCATCTCGTAGATCTGCATGCTTGCCGTATCGCCGCTGATGCGGATGACCTCGCCCTTGAGCCGGTCGTTTCCGGTGAGCACGTAGCCCACTTCATTTTTTCTCACGGAGCCGGAAAAGCTGGCGGATACCAGATTGCCGTTTACTCCGGTCACATATCCTGTTACTTTCTCCATTCTGTTTCTCCCGTTTTTTATATGCTGAATACCTGCTGGCGGAGCTGCATGAGCAGCCCGTTGAACGCGCGCTCGCCCTCGTCGCGGCGGAAAACGCGCTGGCGCTCAAGAAGCTTCAGCTTCATGGCGTAGCCGCAGAGCGCGTGATCGTCGAAGCTGTGCAGACCCGTCATTGCGTCAAGGCGGTCAAACTCCAGCGCCAGCAGGATCTGCTCGCCCTTGAGCGGATCTTCGGCGTTCACCGCCGCCGTGACCGCCGCCGTGACGGCGGCGTCGCGCTCGTAGGGCACGGCGCAGGGCCGCCCGAGCTTTACGCTGCGCTGATAGTGCAGCTCGCTGCGCAGCGTGCGGTAAAAATCCGCCCATTCGCCGAGCAGCCCGCTGCCGTCCGACTCCGCCGACAGCTGCTCGAGCGTGCGGTAGGTCCTGTCGCTGACCGCCGTTTTGCACATGGCGAGAAAGGCGGCGTAATCAAGCGGCGGCTCCGCGTTCGTCCTGAGCATGGGCAGGCTTGCGATCAGATAGTAATAGGAAGCCACGCAAGCGACCTCCTTACAGGCGGATGTCCCGGAAGAAGGGCATGAGCATTTCCGCGATCTCGTCGTCGGTGCAGTCGAAATAGCCCGAGCCATCCTTTGCGGCGAGGCGGAAGCCCGCCTTGACCTTTTTGGACGGGCGCAGCGTAAGCCCGGCCTTCAGCTCTGCGGCAAGCTGCTGCTTCAGCCCCTCCGTCACCGCGCCGACCTCGGCAGCGTAGGCAGAGGCATCCTCGCCCCTGACGGCAGCCTGGATCAGCGCGCCGAGCGCCTTCTCGTCGAGCGCGCCGCGCACATCGGCGGCAAGCAGCTTTTCAAATTCCGCCTGCACCTCGCCGCGGAAGGCGAGCACCGCATCGCGCTTTGCCTGCTCCGCGCTCAGCTGCGCGCTGGTCCTGAACACATCGATCTCCGCCTTTGCATCCGCCGTCAGCTTCTCCGCCGCCGCCTTTGCGTCCGCCACGATGGCGTCCGCCTGCTTTTTCGCGTCGGCAAGGATCGCAGCCGCCTCCCTGTTCGCGCTGTCGATCCCGTCTTTCTTTATGGAAGAAACAAGGTCCTGGATCTGAAGCTCCAAATTGATCACCTCTTGTTCATATTTAGCAGTTTTCAATATGCCGAGTAAAAATATAGTTTACTTTTCGCCAAAAAACAAGCATCAAACGCCAAGGAATGATAAAATAATACATTCATTTTTCTGATGCAGGCGGAGCTTATTGTATTCTTCAATGAATCTTTTTGCTCACCCTTATTATTTTTGGCAATATGCAAAAAAATAAACAGAAAAGCGGGCGGCTCTGCGGAAAAAGACGCAGGGCCATTCTCCCCGGAACGGGAGAATGACCCTGTTGGATGCTGTGAACGTGTCAGAACAGCGTGAGCTGGCTGGTCTCAGGCAGGCCTGCAAACGCGCCGAGGGCGCGCAGCTGGTCGATATGCGCCTGCGAAAGCTTGCTGCAGCAGAGGGAAAACTCCTCGACCGATGTAAAGTCCTTTCCCTTGCGCTTTTCTACGGTGTCGAGTGCGGCGGTCTCGCCGAGACCGCGGACGGACGTGAACGGCGGCAGCAGGCCATGCTCTGTGACGATGAACTTCGTCGCGTCGCTGCGGTAGATGTCGATGGGCTCAAAATGGAAGCCGCGCAGGCAGAATTCGTAGCAGACCTCGAGCGTCGTCATCAGATCCTGCTCCACGGCGGTCGCGTCCTTGTTGTTTTCGATCTCACGGATGCGGCGGCGCAGCGCGTCGGCGTCCTTGCAGCACTCGGCGGCGTCGAACGCCTTGGCGCGGATGGAAAAGAACGTGGCGTAGAACGCGAGCGGCTCGTGCACCTTGAACCACGCGATGCGGAACGCCATCATGACGTAGGCGACGGCGTGCGCCTTCGGGAAGAGATAGCCGATCTTGGCGAGGGACTCGATATACCACTCCGGCACATCGTGCCTGCGCATTTCCTCGACCCACATCGGCCAGTCCCCCGCCTTGCCCTTTTTGACCTTGCCCTTTCGCACGGCCTCCATGATCTTGAAGCTCATCTTCGGGTCAAGCCCCATGTGGATGAGATAGAGCATGATATCGTCGCGGCAGCCGACCGTTTCCAAAACGCTCGCCGTGCCGCTGACGATCAGATCCTTGGCGTTGCCAAGCCACACGTCCGTGCCGTGGGAGAAGCCGGAAAGGCGCAGCAGCGTATTGAAATCCTTCGGCTGCGTGTCAACGAGCATCTGGCGCGTAAAGCGCGTATTGAACTCAGGGATCGCGACGGCGCCCGTAGGACCGAGCACCTCATCGTTCTCGTAGCCGAGGACTTTGGACGAAAGAAAGATCGACATGGTGTCCGGATCGTCGAGCGGAATGGCGCGGGCGTTCACACCCGTCAGGCTCTCGAGCATGCGGATCATTGTGGGGTCATCGTGGCCGAGCATGTCGAGCTTAAGGAGGTTATCCTCCATGCAGTGATATTCAAAATGCGTGGTGATGGTGTCGCTCTCGGGATCGTCCGCTGGGTGCTGCACGGGGCAGAAGTCCTCAATGTCCATATCGTCCGGCACGACGACGAGACCGCCGGGGTGCTGCCCCGTCGTGCGGCGCACGCCGACGCAGCCCGCCGTCAGGCGGTCGATCTCGGCGCTGCCCGCGGCAATGCCGTTTTCCTCAAGGTACTTTTTCACAAAGCCGTAGGCAGTTTTCTCCGCAAGCGTGCCGATCGTGCCCGCGCGGAACACCTGCGTCTTGCCGAACATCTCGACCGCATGCTGATGCGCGCGCGCCTGATATTCGCCGGAGAAGTTCAGGTCGATATCAGGCACCTTGCCGCCGCCGTAGCCGAGGAAGGT
>DHMW01000019.1:26898-30594 GCA_002405995.1 Oscillospiraceae bacterium UBA4632 | reverse complement strand
ATGTCGAAGCCGTCCTTGACGTATTTCGTGCCGCAGACGGGGCACAGCTTGTCGGGCATGTCCGCACCGCAGCCGTAGCCCTCGTCGCCGTGGAACTCCACGTTGCGGCACCTGGGGCAGCGGTAGTGCGGCGGGAGGGCGTTGACCTCGGTGATACCCGCCATGTAGGCGACGAGCGACGAGCCGACCGACCCTCGCGAGCCGACGAGGTAGCCGCACTCAAGCGAGCGCTGCACGAGCTTCTGCGCCGACATATAGACCACGTCATACTTTCCGAGGATACCGCTCAGCTCGATATTCAGGCGGTCAACGATCAGCTGGGGCAGCTCATCGCCGTACAGCTCATGCGCCTTGTCCCAGACCATGCGGTTGAGGTCCTCCTCCGAGTTTTCAAGGCGCGGCGGGAATAGCCTGCCCTTGGGCAGAAGCTCGATGTCCTCCACCTGCTCGGCGATGGCGCGGGTATTCGTCACGACGACCTCGTACGCCTTCTCCTTGCCGAGGTAGTCGAATTCCCTGAGCATTTCGTCCGTCGTGCGGAAGTAGAGCGGGACGGGCTCGTTTGCGTCGGCGAATTTCTTCGACGCAAGCAGGATGTGGCGGTAGATCTCATCCTCGGGGTCGAGGAAGTGGACATCGCCCGTTGCACAGACGGGCTTGCCAAGCTCTTCGCCCAGGCGGACAACGGTGCGGTTGAAGTCCCTGAGGTCCTCGTCGTCCCGCGCTGTGCCCTCGCGCACCAGGAAGCGGTTGTTGCACAGGGGCTGGATCTCAAGAAAGTCGTAGAACGAGGCGATGCGTTTGAGCTCGTTCCAGTCCTTGTGATCCACGATGGCGCGGAACAGCTCTCCCGCCTCGCAGGCCGAGCCGACGATCAGCCCCTCGCGGTGCGCGATCAGCTCGCTTTTGGGGATGATAGGCACGCGCTTGAAGTACTTGAGATTTGACGCGGAAATGAGCTGATAAAGGTTCTTCAGCCCCGTCTTGTTCTTTGCGATCAGGATGATATGCTTCGGGAAGCGGCTGCGCTTTGTGCCGAGCGGGCGGAGCTTCGTCATTTCATCGTTGATCTGCTGGAGGTGCGTGACGCCGCGCTGCTCGAGCATGACAAAGAACTTTGCCAGCATCTGCGCCACCGGCACCGCATCGTCAGACGCGCGGTGGTGGTTGAACTGCGGCAGCTGCAGGTGGTCCGCCACGATATCGAGCTTGTACTTGCCAAGCTCCGGCAGAAGGTTCTGCGCAAAGATGAGCGAGTCGAGATACGTCGGCTCGAAGGGAATACCGCATTTTTTGCAGCCCGCGCGGATGAAGCTGATATCGAACTCCGCGTTGTGCGCGGCGAGCGGGCGGCCGCCCGCAAAATCGAGGAATGCGTGCAGCGCGTCCTCCAGCTTCGGCGCACCGCGCAGCATCTCGTCCGTGATGCCGGTCAGGCCGATGATCTCAGGCGATAAGCGGCGCTCGGGATCGACGAAGGTCTGGAACGTGTCGGTGATCTCGCCGTTTTTCAGGATGACCGCACCGATCTCAGTGATGGCATCCGATGAGACCTTGAGACCGGTCGTTTCGATGTCGAAGCAGCAGATCTCCGTGGAAAAGTCACCGTCCTGCGGGCCGTGCACGCAGATGCGGTCGTCGATGTTGTTGAGAAAATAGCCTTCGCAGCCGTAAAGGAGTTTTATTTTACCCTCTCCGGTGTGCCAGGCGTCGGGGAAGCTCTGGGCCACACCATGATCTGTGATGGCAATGGCGGGCATCCCCCACTTGATCGCGCGTTTAACGACCGTTGCGGTGTCGGTCAGCGCGTCCATGTTCGACATGCGCGTATGTAAGTGCAGCTCCACGCGCTTTTCTTCTGCCGTGTCCATGCGTTCGGCATGCTTGATCTGCATGATATCCTGCGGGTTGAGCTGCATGTCCTTGCCGTCGAAGGTCAGTTCCATCCGGCCGCTCACGCGCAGCCACATGCCCGGCGCGATCTTGCCGCTCAGCTCGACCGCCTCGCGCTCCGGTATCATATTGCGGCGGATCATCAGCGAGCCTTCATAGTCCGTGATCTCAAGCAGCATCGTCCACATTCCGGCGCGGCGCGTCTCGTGGCAGTCGAACTTGAACACCTTCCCCTCGACCACGACCTGCCCCGCCTTGGGCGTCAGCTCGCGGAGGGGCAGCACACGCCCTCTGGCGATCTCGCGGCCCAGAATGACGCTGCCGCCGCCGCTGACCTTGCGGCCCGCGGTTTTCGTCATGTCGGGGAAGCTCTCCGCCGTGGAGCGGACGCGCAGCGTCACGCGCGAGAGCTCATAGCTGCGTGCAAGCTGCTGCTCGATCCTTTCGCGCGCGCTGTCGCCCAGCTCAGCGCGCACGGTCATGTCAAGCGTCATGGCGCGCTGCTCCGGCTCAAGCACCATGTTGGTCACCGCCGCGGCGTTGAGCGGCACGCGCAGGTCAAATTCCGGCGTAAAGTCGGTGAACAATTCAAAAAAGGGTATCTTTTGTGCCATAAGCCACGACCTTATCTATCTCAGAGTTTTTCGATCTCCTCCATCAAAGCGTCTACCAGCCGCTCCTGCGGAACCTTGTAAAGCACTTTCCCTTTTCGGAAGATCAGGCCCTCGCCCTTGCCGCCGGCAATACCGACGTCCGCGGCGGAGGCTTCGCCGGGACCGTTGACAACGCAGCCCATCACGGCGACCGTAATGCTTTTCTTGCAGTCTGCGAGCCGGCGCTCCAGTTCCTCGGCGATGGGGATCATGTTGTACGCCGTGCGGCCGCACGTCGGGCAGGAGATGAGATTCACGCCGCTGCGGCGGATGCCGCAGGCCTGCAGAATGCGCCTGGCGGCGCAGACCTCCTCCACGGGGTCCGCCGTGAGCGAGACGCGCATCGTGTCGCCGATGCCCTCACACAGAAGGCCGCCGATGCCGATGGCAGACTTGAGAAGCCCCATGGAGGGCGTGCCCGCCTCGGTCACGCCGAGGTGGAGCGGATAATCGACTCTTTCGTGCAGCAGACGGTACGCCGCCATGTTGAGCGGCACATCGGAGCTCTTGACCGAGATGCAGATGTCGGTGAAGTCGAATTTCTCAAGAAGGCGCACATGGCGCAGCGCGCTCTCAACAAGCGCTTCAGGCGTCACGCGCCCGTATTTTTGCAGCAGCTCCTTTTCAAGCGAGCCGCCGTTCACGCCGATACGGATGGGGACATGATGCGCCCGGCAGGCGTCCACAACTGCCTTGACGCGCTCGTCTCCCCCGATGTTGCCGGGGTTGATGCGGATCTTGTCCGCGCCGCGCGCCGCCGCTTCAACGGCGAGGCGGTAATCGAAGTGGATGTCCGCGACGAGCGGGATAGAGATATTCTCTTTGATCTCGCTCAGCGCGCGTGCGGCTTCCCTGTTCGGCACCGTGACGCGCACGATCTCGCAGCCCGCCTGCTCAAGCGCGTGGATCTGCGCAACGGTTGCCCCGATGTCCTCAGTACGCGTGTTGCACATCGACTGGATGGTGACGGGCGCGCCGCCGCCGATGGCGACGCCGCCCGCAATAATTTGCTTGCTCATAGGGTCATCCTCCTCACAGGAGCTTGACAATGTCGTGGAACGTGACGAACAGCATCAGCGCCATCAGGAGCGCAAAGCCGATACCGTTGATGACGTTCAGATATTTGGAAGGGATCTCCTTTTTGAACAGC
>DHMW01000019.1:24426-26822 GCA_002405995.1 Oscillospiraceae bacterium UBA4632 | reverse complement strand
AACAGCACGTGTCCGCCGTCGAGCGCGGGCAGCGGCAGCAGGTTCATCACGGCAAGGTTCACCGCGATCATCGCGGCAAAATAGAGGATATTTTCCATTGCCGCACCGAATCCCGCCTCAGCCTCCGTCTCCTTGCCGACCTCGGTGATGGTGGAGACGATACCGACCGGCCCGCTCAGATCGTCCACGCCCGCTGCGCCCGAGAGCAGCATTTGCAGGCTCAATCGCACGATGCGGACATAGTCCATCGTCTGGTACCAGCTGTATTGCAGGCGCACCAGCGGCGTCGCCTCGACGATGCCGCCGTAGGTAAAGCCATACGCCTCGTATGCCTTTCCGTTTTCGTCGGTGTAGGTCTGCCGGGTCAGCGTGCGCTCGAGCTTTTTGCCGCCGCGCAGGACGGTCATCTCGATCGTGCCCGTGTCGCCAAGGGCCATGATGAGCGACACGTCGCTCTTGAGATAGATACGCTCGCCGTTGATGGCGCAGATCGTGTCGCCGACCATCAGGCCCTCCTCCCCCTGCTGCGGGAAATCAGGGTTGAGATCCACGATCTCGGCAGTGTAAAAGCCCTTTGCCCCCGCGTAAAGGCAGACGATGATCGCAAAGCCCGTCAGAAAATTCATGAACGCGCCGGCGACAAAGATGATGAGCTTTTTCCACCATGCCTGGCGGCCCAGCGCACGCTCATCATCCGAGTCCTCGTCCTCGCCCTCCATGGCGCAGTAGCCGCCGATGGGCAGCAGGCGCAGGGAATATTCGGTGTCCCCCTTCGTCCTGTGGAAGATCTGTGGACCCATGCCGATGGAAAATTCGTTGACGCGCACACCGCACGCCTTGGCCGCCAAAAAATGCCCAAGCTCGTGCACGGCGATGAGCACGCCAAAGATCAGGATCGCAATGAGAATATAAACCATGGTCTCTCCTATCAGAAGGTCAGTGTAAGCGCCTGCGCACGACCTCGCGCGCGCGCCGGTCTGCTTCCAGAATATCCGAAAGCTGCGGCTGATATACCGTCTGCGCATCGTCCAGCGCCGCTTCGATCAGCCCGGGGATCGCGCAGAAGCCGATCTCATCCCGCAGGAAGGCCGCGACCGCCTCCTCGTTCGCCCCGTTCATCGCCGCGCAGTAAACGTTGCCGACGGCGGCGCACTGCCTGGCGATCTCGAGGCAGCGGAAGACCTCTTCGTCGGGCTCGGCGAACGTCAGCGGCGGGCACTTGAGCAGGTCAAGCGGCTCCGCGGGCGAAACGGCCCGATCCGGGTACGTCATCGCGTAGCGGATGGGCAGCTTCATATCGGGCGTACCAAGCTGCGCCAGCAGCGCGCCATCGCGGAATTCCACAAGCGAATGCACAATGCTCTGGCGGTGGATGACCGCATCGACCTGCCGCAGCGGCAGACGGTAGAGCCGCATCGCCTCGATGATCTCCAGCCCCTTATTCATGAGCGTCGCGGAGTCGATGGTGATCTTCGCGCCCATCATCCAGTTGGGATGCCTGAGCGCATCGGCCTTTGTCTTCGTTGAAAGCTCCTGCGCACTCAGGCCGTAGAAGGGACCGCCCGAGCAGGTCAGAATGAGGCGCTTGATCTCACCACGGTCGCGGCAGCCCTGTAAGCACTGGAAGATCGCGCTGTGCTCGCTGTCAACGGGAACGATCTCCGCGCCGCAGCGCTCCGCCGCATCAACGACAAGCTCGCCCGCGCAGACAAGCGTCTCCTTGTTGGCAAGCGCAATGCGCTTTTTCTTTTCAATGGCAGCAAGCGTCGGCTGAAGGCCGATCATCCCCATCACGGCGGTGACGACCGTGTCGGCGTCGTCCGCCGTGGCCGCAGCCAGCAGGCCCTCCATGCCGGAGAGAACCTCGATTCCGGTATCCGAAAGACGCTCGCGCAGCTCGCGCGCCGCATCCTCGTCATAAAGCACGGCAAGACGCGGGCAAAATTCCCGCGCCTGCTGTTCCATCAGGTCAATACTCCGGTTTGCCGTAAGCGCGGCCACGCCCAGTCCAAGCTCGCGCACGACCTCGAGCGTCTGGCGGCCGATGGAGCCGGTCGATCCAAGTAAAGCAATATTCCTTGTCACAGCAAGCCTCCGCAGACCGCAGCCCACACGACCGGCGCGATAAACATGGTGGAGTCAAAGCGGTCGAGCATGCCGCCGTGCGTGAGAAAAAGGTGGCTGTAGTCCTTGATGCCGGCCTCGCGCTTGATGAGCGACATCGAAAGGTCGCCGAGCTGACCGAAGATGTTGGCCACCACGCCGACGAGGATCAGCATCAGGTAATTCGGCGCATAGCCGAGCCATGCCTTGCCGACAACGCCGAGCAGCGCCATTGCGAGCGCGCTGCCGATGGGGCCGCCGATCGCGCCCGCCCAGGTCTTGTGCGGGCTGAC
>DHMW01000019.1:20298-24370 GCA_002405995.1 Oscillospiraceae bacterium UBA4632 | reverse complement strand
TGCGGCGCCATCTTGCGCTTGCCGAACCACATGCCAAAGTACATCGAGAGTGCGTCGCCCGCGAAAGCGACGCAGAATGGCGCGAGCACGTAGACCTTGCCGAATTCCCCGCCCATGCGCAGCAGGAAGACGCAGCTGTACATTGCCGGAAACACAACGCCGCCGACGATAGCCACCGCCACATCGTGGAACGTGAAGGGCTTTTCCTTGCCATAGCTGATGATCGCGAAGAAAAACGCGATCATCACGATCAGCCAGCGCAGAACCGTCACGTAAGAGATCGGGGAGCCACCGACGCCTTTCGCCGTTTCGTTATAGAGCCAGATCTCCTGCAAAATGACCGCCGTGACAAGTCCACAGCAGAAGTTTGACGGGACATTCGTTCCTGCCACGTGCAGCAGCTCATACGCCGCGATGCCCGCGATGCCGCAGACGACGAGCATCGTCGCCCACGCGGGACAGGCCAGAAGCACGGCGAGCAGCGCCGGCAGGCCGACAATGACGACCAACCATCTCTGTTTCATTTCTGTTTCTCCTGTTTCAATCCGCCGAAGCGGCGCTCGCGGCGCTGATACGCGATGAGCGCCTTGTCGAATTCTTTCTCCGTAAAGTCGGGCCAGAGCGTATCGCAGAAGTAAAACTCACTGTATGCGCACTGCCATAAAAGATAATTGCTGATGCGCTTCTCCCCGCCCGGGCGGATGAGAAGGTCGGGATCGGGCAGGCCGCTTGAATAAAGGTAGCGCGAAAAGGCGTCCTCGGTCAAAGCGTCCGCTTCCAGCTCTCCCGCCGCGCAGCCGCGCGCGAACGCGCGGGCGGCATGCAGAATTTCATCGCGTCCGCCGTAGTTGAGGCAGACGTTGGCCTGAAAGCCCTCGATGCGGGACGAAATCTCGTTCGTTTCATTGATGAGCGCGCGCAGCTCCGGCGTCAGGACGCTTAAGTCTCCCAAAAAGCGCAGACGGTTGCCGTCCCGCTCCATCGTGTCGATGCACTCGTGCAGATACTGCTCGAGTAAGCGCATGATGCCATCGACCTCGTCCGGCGGACGCTTCCAGTTCTCGGTGGAAAAGGCGTAGACCGTCAGGTAATCGATGCCCAGATTCTTACAGTAGGTGCCGAGCCTTCGGAACGTCTCTGCCCCCGCCTTGTGACCCGCCGAACGCGGCAGGCCGCGCTTTTGCGCCCAGCGGCCGTTGCCGTCCATAATGACGGCAACATGACAAGGCAGGTTGGTCAAGTCAACCTGCCCCGCCTCGCTCTCTTTGGAAAAAAGCCCCATCTCAGACCGCCATAAGCTCCTTCTCTTTCTTCTCGAGAAGAGCGTCAACCTCTTTGCACATATCGTCGGTCAGCTTCTGAAGGTCCTTTTCCGCGATCTTCAGATCATCCTCAGTGATCTCGCTGGCCTTCTGCTTTTTCTTGAAGGCTTCCATCGCGTCGCGGCGGATGTTGCGGATGGCGACCTTGCCGCCCTCGGAATACTTGCGGATCTGCTTGACCAGTTCCTTACGGCGCTCTTCAGTCAGCTGCGGGAAGGAGAGGCGGATGGACTTGCCATCGTTCTGCGGATTGATGCCAAGATCGGACTCCTGAATGGCACGCTCGATCAGCTTGAGCGCGCTGCCGTCCCACGGGGTGATGACAAGCTGGCGCGGGTCGGGAGAGGCGATCGCCGCGATCTGCTGGATGGGCGTGGGAGAGCCGTAATAATCGACGCTGATGCGGTCGAGTACGGCGGCATTGGCGCGGCCGGCGCGCACGGCGGCAAAATCCGCGGCAACGGACTCGATGCTCTTCTTCATTTTGTCGGAATAGACCTTGTAATCGTCTTTATTCATGGGGAAACCTCCTCAAAATTTTTTGTATCACTGACCGCGTAACGCGGGAAACGCTCATTCTTCGCCGACAATGGTGCCGATCCTCTCGCCCTCGACTGCGCGGATGATGTTCTCAGGATCCTTGAGCGCAAAAACAAGCACCGGGATATGGTTGTCCATCGAAAGGGACGTGGCCGTGGAGTCCATGACCGCAAGGTGCTGGGCGAGCACATCCTCGTAGGAGATGGCATCATACTTGACGGCGCTCGCATCCTTGGCGGGGTCGGCATTGTAAACGCCGTCGATGTTCTTGGCGAGCAGGATCACATCCGCGTTGATCTCCGCCGCGCGAAGCACCGCCGCCGTATCCGTCGAGAAGAACGGAGAGCCGATGCCGCAGCCGAAGAGCACCACGCGCCCCTTTTCCAAATGCCGGATGGCGCGCGCACGGATATAGGGCTCGGCGACCTCCTTGATCTCGAGTGCCGTCTGCACGCGCACGTCAACGCCCTTCTGCTCGAGCACATCCGCAACTGCCATGCAGTTCATCGCCGTTGCCAGCATTCCCATGTGGTCGGCGCGGGTGCGCTCGATGTAGCCCTCGCCGTTCTTTACGCCGCGCCAGAAGTTCCCGCCGCCGATGACGACACCCATCTGAACGCCCATCTCATTGCAGCGCTTGATCACGTCGCACACCCTGGAAACCACGTCAAAATCAAAGCCGAAGTGCTTTTCGCCCGCCAGCGCCTCGCCGCTGATCTTGAGCAGCACGCGCCTGTATTTCAGCTGAGCCATGCTCTCCATCTCCCCCTTCAGGAAATCAATTCAAACTTTCACGGGTATTATTTTACCGTACTTTTCCTCTTTTGTATAGAGGGATAATCGTAAACTTTTTTCACAGAATCGGCGCGCGATTTTTGGATAACTTGAACCGCCCGAACGCAAAAAAAAGCAGCCGCCCGCGGGCGGCTGCTGACAGGCTGCGTTTTTTACTTCAGACCCTTGATGCGCACGAGCTGCTTCAAAAGCTCCACCGTGCCCTCGACGCCGAGCAGGCTCGAATCGATGCACAGATCATAGCTCTTCGCATCGCCCCATTCCTTGGAGGAATAGTAGTTGTAGTAGGACGCGCGGGACTTATCCGTCTTTTTGATGCGGTCCTTCGCCTCGCTCTCGCTGATGTTGTTGCGGGCGGCGACGCGCTTGATGCGGTTTTCCAGCGGGGCCGTGATAAAAAGGTTGATGACGTCGTCGCGATCCTTGAGCGCATAGTCCGCGCAGCGGCCGATGAGCACGCAGGGACCCGCATCAGCCAGCTTCTTGATGGTGTCATAGGTCGCAAGGTAGACCTGCTGCTCAATGGAGCCCTTGGGCGTCACATGATTCATCGAGAAGGAGTAGGGGTCCATCGCAATGGAATACAGGAAGCTCTTCGGGCGCTCGTCGAAGGAATGGAAAAGCTCCTCGCAAAGCCCGCTCTCCTCCGCCGCCTTTTTGAGCAGCAGATCGTCGTAATAGGTGATGCCAAGCTGCTGGGCGAGCATCGTACCGATCTCGCGGCCGCCGCTTCCGTACTGTCTGCCAACGGTAATGACCATAATATTTCCTCCTTTTCGCGCCGTTAAACCAAAAGTGGTGCTATCAGCATTATAGCACCACTTTTTCATTTGAGCAATATTTTTTCCTGCTTCGATCCTGTAAAAGGCGGGATCAGAAGTCGATCTCTTTTCCGAGGCGGCGGTACATCGTCTTTTTCACCGCGCGGAAGATGTTCTCGTAGCCCGTGCAGCGGCAGAGGTGGCCGGAAAGGAGCTTGCGCAGCTCGTCATCGGAGTAAAGCCTGCCGGTCTCCAGGATCTCGACCGCCGTCATGATGAAGCCCGGCGTGCAGAAGCCGCACTGAACGGCAGTCTCCTCCATGAAGGCCTGCTGAATATCGCTCAGCTCGCCGTCGGGTCCCATCAGACTCTCGAGCGTGCGGATGCGCTTGCCATCCGCCCAGACGGCGAGGTAAATGCAGGAGTTGAACGCCTCGCCGTCGATGATAACGTTGCACGCGCCGCACTCGCCAACTTCGCAGCCCTTTTTCACGGACGTCATGTGATAGTCGTTGCGCAGCATGTCGGTGAGCGACGCGCGCACATCGACCATTTTTTCCACGTCCTTGCCGTTCAAATTGAAGCGTACCAGCTTGTACTGACTCATTCGATGACACCTCCCGCCCGTTTGATGGATTCGATCAGGCAGCGCTT
>DHMW01000019.1:18618-20243 GCA_002405995.1 Oscillospiraceae bacterium UBA4632 | reverse complement strand
GCCATTTCGACCGCGATGTGCTCGCGGAATGCCTTGGAGGCGCGCCAGCTGTCGCGCGCGTGGATATCGTTGAGCACGGCGAGTGAAAACTCCTCTGCTGCCGCAAGTGTCAAGGGCTTATCCTTGGCAGCTGCTTCCGCGCTCGGGCAGCGCATCGGCACGGGTCCGGCGACACCGTAGGCGATGCGGGCGCGCTCGATGCTCTTTTTGTCGGCGCTGAGGCGCACGTTCACGCTGCATCCAAGTGTTGCAATGTCCATGGCGTTGCGCATGGCGTACTTGATATAGTAGCCGAAGCAGTTTTCGTAGCTCGCCTTTGGGATCAGGATGGCGGTCTGGAGCTCGCCGTCCTCGGGGCGGATATCGACCTGGCCTGCCCTGATGTAAAAGTCCTTGATGGGAAGGCGGCGGACGCCGTTTTTGCCCGTCAGCTCCACGATCGCCTCCCAGGCGTGCAGCGTGGAGGCGGAATCCGCGCTCGTCACGCCGTTGCAGGTGTTGCCGCCGATGGTGCCGATGTTGCGGATCTGCGGGCCGCCGACCATATCGACCGCCTCGCCGAGGACGTTGATATATCTCTGAATGATGGGATCGCGCGTGATGTGGGAAAAGCTCGTGAGTGAGCCGATGCGGATGTTTTCGTCAGCGTCGATGCTCACGCCGCGCAGCTCATCAAGACCGTAGATCGAGATCAGCTCCTTCCCGGCGCGCTTGCCCTCGCGCATCTGCACGAGCACGTCGCTGCCGCCGGCAATGATCTGCGCCTCGGGATGCGCAAGACGGAGCTCGACCGCATTCTGCACGCTTTCCGCCTCGTAGAGCGCTTTCATATCATACATGGCTTACTTTTCCTCCTTCCAGCTGTCGTGGATGAGTCCCGCCTTGCTGAACTCGGCATACAGAACGTGCGGGGTGATGGGGGCTGTATCGATGGCAACGCCGGTAGCGTTATAGATGGCGTTGCGGATGGCGGGCGCACCCGAGCACGCGGGCGGCTCGCCGAGCGCCTTCGTACCGAACGGGGACGTCGGCTCCGGATTTTCGACGAACTGCGCCTCCAGGTGCGGGTGGTCCATAACCGTCGAGAGCTTGTAGTCGAGCAGGTTGTTGTTGAGGGGACGGCCGGTCTTTTCGTCGAAGAGCAGCTGCTCGCTCATCCCGTAGCCGATCGCCATGGACATGCCGCCGTGGACCTGCGCCTCGGCAAGGGCGGGGTTGATGAGCCTGCCGCAGTCGTGGACGTTGATGATCTTCTTGAGCGTCACCTTGCACATCGGGATATCGACCTCGACGTCGGCAAAGGTGCAGCCGAAGGAATAGGCGTTGTTGCGGATGGTGTAGGTCGATTCGGCGGTGATGTGCTCGGAGTCCGCGGCGTTGTACTGCGCGGTCATCGCAAGCTCGGAAAGCGGCATAAGCACCCTGCCGTCCATCCTGCGGATGATATTGCCGTCCACGATGTCCATATTGTCCACCGCCTGGCGGGTGAGCTTGGCGGCGTACTCCAGAATCTTCTTTTTCAGAAGCTCCGCCGTCTGGCGGATGGAGAAGCCCGCAACATAGGTCTGGCGGCTGGCGTAAGCGCCGAGGCCCGTGGGCGTGATGTCCGTATCCTGGCAGGAGAC
>DHMW01000019.1:9349-18491 GCA_002405995.1 Oscillospiraceae bacterium UBA4632 | reverse complement strand
CCCTGGCCGATCTCCGTCTCGCCGCACTGCATCGTCACCGTGCCGTCAAGGTTCAGGAGCATACGGTTACTGGAGGTCTCCAGCGAAATGGGATACACCGCCGTGTTGTACCAGAAGGCCGCCACGCCGATGCCGCGGCGGACAGGGCCGGTATCCTTGGCGTACTCCGCACGCTTTTTGTCGTATTCGATGTACTCCTTTCCCTTTTCCAGGCACTCGCGGAAGGAATCGCAGTAGTTGGTGTTGCCCGAGAAGCTGTCGTGGAAGCCCTTGGGCATGATGTATCTCATGCGGTATTCGAGCGGGTCCATATGGACCGCCTTTGCGCACTCGTCGATGTTGGCATCGTCGGCAAAGGATGCCTGCGGCATCCCATAGCCGCGCATCGCGCCCGCGGTGGGACGGTTGGTGAACACCGTATAGGCGTCGCCCTCGAAGTGGTCGCAGGGATAGATCTGCGGGAACGAGCCGAGCGCCTTAGCGGCGATGGAGTGGCCGTGCGAAGCATAGGAGCCCTGGTTGGAGAACAGCTCCACCTTGCGCGCGGCGATCGAGCCGTCCGGATGCAGCCATGTGATGATGTGGGCGCGGATCGCGTGACGCACGCGGTTTGAGACGAACGTTTCCTCGCGCGAGCAGTCGATGCGCACGCAGCGGCCATGCACCTGCGTAGAACACCAGGCGCACAGCGGCTCATAGAGCGCGTCCTGCTTATTGCCGAAGCCGCCGCCGATGTAGGGCTTGACGACGCGGATATCCGCCCAGGGACGGCCCAGCGCCTGACCGACGATACGGCGGATGATGTGCGGGATCTGCGTGGAGGAGACGACGACGATGCGGCCGTTTTCCTCATAGGCGTAGCAGCCGTGATTCTCGATATGGCAGTGCTGCACGGTGGGCGTATCGTACCAGCCCTCGACCTTGATGAGTCCCGGCTCGGTGATCGCCTCGGCGTAATTGCCCTTGCGGATGTCCGTGTGCTTGAGGATATTGTTCGGATACGCCTCGTGGAGCAGCGGCGCGCCGTCCTCCATCGCCTTCTGCACGTCCAGCACGAAGGGCAGCTCCTCATACTCGACCTTCAGCGCGCGCACGCCCTGCATCGCCGAGACCTCGTCCTCCGCGATGACGACGGCGACGTCGTCGCCGTAATAGCGCACGTGGCGGTTCAGAAGGTTGCGGTCCGCAACGTCCTGATGCCCCGGGTCCATCGACCAGGGGTGGCCCGCCGTCGGAAAGCAGTGCTGCGGCGCATCAAAGCACGTGAGCACCTTCACGACGCCGGGGATGGCTTCTGCCGCGGACGTGTCGATGGATCTGACAAATCCGTGCGCGATGGTGGAGTGCTTGATGCGCGCATACAGCGCGCCGGCAGGCATCCGATCCTCGTAGTATTTCGTGCGTCCGGCGACCTTGTCGAACGCATCCACGCGGATCTCGCTCTTTCCTACCTTGTTCATCGATCTTCCTCCTTATCGAGCGTTTTGCCTTGGCGATCTGCTCGAAAACTGATATATATCGGGTTCGATTTTAGCACAAAATCGACAGAGTGTACAGCGCCTTGCGTAATATTATTTTGAAGATAGCGAAGCTTTTCCCCTTGTCCGGCGGCACGAAGTCTGCTATAGTAGCAAAAAACGGTGTGGGTGATGAAAATGGAGAGAGGACCGGCTGTCGGCTGCCTGCTGATGGCGGCAGGAAACGCCGAGCGCTTCGGTGAAAACAAGCTTCTGGCGGAGATCGGCGGCAGGACGCTCATCGAACGCGCGATGGCGGCCATCCCGCGCGAAGCCTTCGCGCGCGTGCTCGTTGTCACGCAGCACGATGAGATCATGGCCCTTGCCGCGCGCTTCGGCTTTGAAGCGCTGCGCAACCCCTGCCCTGAACGGGGGCAAAGCGAAACGGTCCGGCTCGGCACAGCGGCGCTCGCACGGGACTGCGGCGCCATCTGCTATATGGTCGCCGACCAGCCGCTGCTGGAGCGGGAAACCGTGGCGCGCGAGGCGGCGCTTTACCGCGCGAATCCCGAATGCATCGTCGGTCTCGGCCATAACGGCGTGCGCGGCAATCCCTGCATCTTCCCCGCCCGCTTCTACCCCGAACTTTTATCGCTCGAGGGCGATGCCGGCGGCAGCGCGGTCATCAAAAGGCACTTGGATGACCTGCTCCTCTTTGAAGCGTCGGAAGCGGAGCTGCGCGACGTGGACACGAAAGCGTCGCTCGAAGCGCTTAAAGAGCGCTGATCTCGCCGCGCAGATCCTGCTCCATGAGGCGCTTGACCTCCTCCTTATCGCAGCCGCGGGAGAAGAGGTAGTAAAGCTTGGCGACGGCGGCCTCGGTCGTCATATCGAGCCCGCTGACCGCCCCCGCCTTTTTGAGCGCGCTGGACGTTTCATACGTTCCCAGCGACACCGCGCCCTGCGGGCACTGGGAGCAGACGGTCAGCACCGTGCCGTTCTGGAACGCCTTGCGGATGATGGGCAGCAGCGCGTTTCCATCGCCGGGGATATTGCCCGCGCCGAAGGTCTCGATGACGATGCCGCGCAGCTTTTCGGTCATGATGGATTCGAACAGGGAGAACTGAATCCCCGGGAACACCTTGATCACGCCGATGGGGATACTGTCCAGCAATTGCAGCTTCAGCCCGCCTTCCTGCCGCGGCAGGAGGGCGGCTTCATTGTACTTGATGGATATCCCCGCCTCGGCAAGGCTGGGGTAATTTGGCGAAACAAAGGCGATCAGCCCGTCGGCAGAATATTTTGTAGCGCGGTTGCCGCGCAGCAGCCTTCCGCCGAAATACAGGCACACCTCCCGCACGATCCCCTTCCCCGCGATCAAAAGCGCGGTGATGAGGTTGTCGCGCCCGTCGCTGCGGATCTCGCACAGCGGGATCTGCGAGCCGGTGAGCACCACTGGCTTATCAAGTCCGCCGAGCATGAACGAGAGCGCCGAGGCAGTGTATGCCATCGTGTCCGTGCCGTGCAGGACGACAAAGCCGTCGTAGGCGTCATACTCACGCGCGACGATGGCGGCGATGTCGTTCCATTCGTGCACCGTCATATTCGACGAATCCAGCAGCGGCGACATCTCTGCGAAGTCCCACGCGGGCATTTCCGGAAAGCGCAGGTCCGCGATGGCGTCGAGTGCCGCGCGGAAGTAACCCGCGCGCGGCGCATAGCCGTTGTCGGTGCGCGTCATGCCGATGGTGCCGCCGGTATAGATGATCAGGACTTTTTTCATGCTCCCTCTCTTACTTCTTGTAGGGCGTGTGGTCGAGCGGCAGGCTGCGGCGGCGCTCGCCGTCGTAGCGGAAGTAGGCGTCCGCGATGGCTGGCGCCGTGGGGATCGAGGTGATCTCGCCAATGCCGATGGCGCCGTTGGCAAGCGGCAGACCGGGCTTATCGACGACGATCGCCTTGATCTCCGGGATCTGATTGGCGCGGAAAAGGCCGAGCATACCATATTTCGCCGTGGGCTTTCCATGGTCGAGCGGATACCTCTCCGTGAGCGCGTAGCCCATGCTCATCACAACGCCGCCCTCGATCTGCCCCTCGCAGGAGAGCGGATTGATCGCCTTGCCGACATCATGCGCGGCAACGATCTTCCTGATTTTGCCGCTCTCCTTATCCAGGACGCACATCTGCGTCGCGTAGCCGTAGGCGACGTGGCTGACAGGATTGGGGACGCTCGAGCCGAGCGGGTTCGTCCTGGCGTAATATTCGCCGTAGAACTCCTGCCCCTTGAGCCCCTCCAGCGTGCTGTGCTCCAGCGCGTCGCGCAGCAGCAGGCACGCGCGGCGGCATGCCTCGCCGGTCACGAGCGTCTGGCGCGAGCCGGAGGTATCGCCGCTGTCCGGCGCAAGCGTATCGCTGCGCTCGTAGACCACATCCCCGCGCCGGAGCTTCGCGTTCGTCACGACGATCTGCACCAGCACCGTGCCGAGCCCCTGCCCGATGCAGGACGCGCCCGTGCGGATATGGACCTTGCCGTCCTCGCCGATGACGAGCTTGCAGCGCCCGTAGTCGGGCAGCCCCACGCCGACGCCCGCGTTTTTCATCGCGCAGGCAAGCCCGACGGGCTCGCCGTTTCTGACCGCTTCGTCGTAATAGGGCCTGATCGCCTCGAGCGTTTCGACAAGCCCCGTCTCAGGCCCGACGATCTGGCCGTTCGGCAGCACCTCGCCGGGGCGGATGGCGTTGCGGTAGCGGATCTCCCACGGGGAGATGCCGACAAGGTCGGCCATCTCGTTTAAGAGTGTTTCGGTGGCAAAGCAGGTCTGCGTTACGCCGAAGCCGCGGAACGCGCCCGCGGGGGGATTGTTGGTATAGTAGGCGTGGCCCTCGATCTCAAAGTTCTCATAATGATACGGGCCAGCGGCGTGCGTACACGCACGCTCGAGCACAGGGCCGCCGAGCGAGGCGAAGCCGCCCGTGTCGGACACGACGCTCGCCTTCACGCCCTGAATGATGCCGTTTTCATCGCAGCCCATCGTGAAATCCATCCACATCGGGTGGCGCTTGGGGTGGACCAGGATGGATTCCTGCCGGGAGAGCTTGACCTTGACCGGCACGCGCGCGATATACGCAAGCAGCGCCGCGTGGTGCTGCACAGACATGTCCTCCTTCCCGCCGAAGCCGCCGCCGACGAGCATATTTTCGACCTGGCAGTGGGCAAAATCGACGCCGAGCATCGCCGCGCACTCATGCTGCGTGGTATGGGCGCTCTGGTCGGTGGTGTAAAGCTTCACACCGCCGTTATCCAGCGGGACTGCAACGCAGCATTCCGGCTCCAGAAAGGCGTGCTCCGTCCACGGCGTCTCGAATTTTTCGTGCAGGACGTATTTCGAATTCCGGATCGCCTCGTCCGCATTGCCTCGGGCAACATGGCGGTGAGCCTGCAGGTTGCCGCGGTTGCCCATGATCACCTCGGGCGCGCCCTCCGCCGCCGCCTCCTCCGGGCTGTGCACGCCCGGCAGCTCCTCGTACGCCACGCGCACGAGCTTTTTTGCCTGCTCCAGCGTCTCGCGGTCGCGCGCGCAGACGAGCGCCACGGCGTCGCCGAGATACTGCGTGACCTCGCCCTCGCCCACAAGCGTCGGCTGGTCCTTCTGGATGTGGCCGACGTTCTGCTGGCCGGGGATGTCCTTCGCCGTCAGCACACACACGACGCCGGGCAGCTCCTCGGCTTCCTTTGTGCGGATATAGAGCACGCGGGCGCGCGGATATTCGCTGCGCACCGCGCCGCCGTAGCACATCCCCTCAACGTACAGATCGTCCGGATACTTTCCGTACCCCTGCACCTTTTCGGCAACGTCGATGCGGGACACGCGCGAGCCGACCGCCCAATCCTCCTCAGAAGGCGCGGGGAGCCTTCCCTCGCGCAGGATCCTTGCTGCAAGGAGAATGCCGTCGATGATCTTGACGTAGCCCGTGCAGCGGCAGATGTTGTTGCGGATGGCAAAGGCCGCCTCCTCGCGCGTGGGATCGGGGTTCTGGTCGAGAAGCGCCTTGGCGCAGATCACCATGCCGGGGATGCAGAAGCCGCACTGCACTGCGCCCGCCTTGCCGAAGGCGTAGGTGAAGGCTTCCTTTTCAAAGGCGCTGAGCCCCTCCACCGTGACGATCGTTTTCCCCTCCAGCTTGTCCGTCTGCGGGATACACGCCTTGGTGGGCTTGCCGTCGATGAGGACGTGGCACGTGCCGCACGCGCCCTCGCTGCACCCGTCCTTGACGCTCGTCAGATGCAGCTCGTCGCGCAGAAAGCGGATGAGCTTCTGATTCTTTTCGACCGTTACCGGTGTTCCGTTCACAACAAAAGCAGCCATGGCAAAACTCCTGTTTCCAAGTATTACAATTATTTTGGTCGCCTAATTATTTTTATTGTAGCACAGGTGCAGCAAAGACGCAACCGGAAATCTTGCCGGCGCTATTCTATTTTACAAATCACGTATCTTCCTCTTGACAACGCGTTCATTCCGCGCTAAAATGCCGCCATAGCTGCAAGGGGCGCCGGCGCAGGCCGGCTGAGATGCGACGCAATGCCGCCGCTGTCCCTCAGACCTGATCCGGGTAATGCCGGCGTAGGAATGCAAGGCACACTTTTTTGCTACTTTGCACCGTGACGTCGGCGTCGCGGTGCTTTTTTGCGCTGCGGCGCGGACAGGATCACTTTTTCCGGAGGTATCTTTCCAAATGAGCAACACCACGTCTTCCCGCAGTTCCACGCGCCGCCTGGCAGAGGGCGGCATCTGCATCGCGCTCGCCCTCGTGCTGAGCTACATCAAGATCCCCATCGGACTGTCGTTCGGCGGCTTCGGCGGCTCGATCAATCTTGTGATGATCCCGCTGATCCTCTTCGCCGTGCGCTGGGGCGCGCCCTGGGGCATCCTTGCCGGTCTTGCATTCGGCACGCTGAAGTATTTCTTCGCCGAAGGCTTTGCCGTAAGCTGGGTGTCGATCATTTTCGACTATTCCCTTGCCTACGCCGCCGTCGGCCTTGCGGGCCTGCTGCGCGCCAGGGGCGGCAGCTATGCAAAGCTCCCGCTTGCCGCGCTCATCGGCTGCCTCGCCCGCTTCGCCGTTCATTTCATCTCCGGCGTGACGGTCTACGCGCAGTACATGCCCGAGGAATTCATGGGGCTGGCCATGACCTCCCCCGTGTTCTACTCCGTACTGTACAACGGCACCTACATGCTGCCCAACTCCATTCTCGCCATCGCTCTCTGCGCGCTGCTCATCAAGCCGGCCGCAAAGCTGCCGAGGGCCGAATAAAAACGCTTTATTCTCTCTTTACCCACCCATTCCATGCGGCAAAAAGCGAAGCACGCTCCGGTGCTTCGCTTTTTGCCGCTATTTTTGCGGTCACTTTTTCTTCTCCAGCAGCCTGCGGTACTGCTCGGCGAGCCTGCCGCGCAGCGCGTCAAACTCCCGTCCGCCTTCCTCCTGTGCGTCCTGCACAAAATTTCTCGTGCCGAGCTTCAGGAGCAGCTTGAACGCCTCGCCCACCATGCGCCGCGTCTCGCGGTCGAGGTTCTTATAGGTCTTGAGCATAGCAGATGCGCTTTTGAGCTTTTCTTCGTTCAGCTCGCTGAGCGTTTTAGCGCCCGTGCCGGTCAAGACGCTGTAGAGCGCGTCGGCAAGCGCCTCGCGCTGCTGGGCGTTCAGCGACGCCGACCACTGGTCGAGCGCCTCGTCCACAAGCTTGCCCTCGCGGGAAAAATCGTCCAGATGGACGAACTGCGTGCCCTTGACCTCCCAGGAAAAGCCGTTGTGCTGATAGATGCCCTCGTAGGTGGAGTACACGACCTGATAGTCCTTCTCATGCTCGAGCAGCATTCCGACCACCGAGGTCTGCGGCAGGACGGTGTGGATGCGTGAGGCGATGCGCCTGTGCCCCGGCGTCTCACTGATGGGCCAGGCGAAGCCCGGACCGTCGTTATTATGCACGGCGACGATGCGCTCCTGCACCTCCGCAGGCGCCTTGACCGCACTGTAGACGGCGAGGTTGCCGCCCTTGGAGTGCCCGCCCACGCGCAGCGTTCTGTCGCCGTACTGGCGCGCCATGCGCGTGAGATAGTTTACCGCCTGGCGCTGGGAGGGGATCTCCTCGAGAAAGCCCATATTGAGGTCCTCCTTCCACCCCACGAGCGTATCGTCGGTCCCGCGGAAGGAGACATAGACGCTGCCGTTGCCAAGGTCGATCGTGAGCGCGGCAAACTGCTGCTCGATCGCATCGTCGAGCAGCGAGGCGTAGCCGTTGAGCATCATGCCGCCGAAGCGCGCGCTCGCCATCAGCTTTTTCAGCATCTTTACGATCGTGCCCGGCACCAGCACGCCCATATCGTCTCCGTCTTTTCCGTGGCGGGCAAAATACTGCTCGCCCGCCTCGCGCAGGGCAACGCCCCGCCCGATCTCCGGCGGAGGCACGATGCCCTCAAAGTCCACAAAGCTCAGCTCGGCAAGCAGCAGCGCGTCCACCTCGTTGAACGGCGAGGTCCCGAGCGTCAGATCGCCGCGCCAGTCCAGATAATCCATCATGTTTGCCATTTTCATACCTCCGGGTCGTCTGATCCTTTTTTCTTTATCGTATGGCGCGCAAAGCCGCTGCGCCACAGCCGCTGCGCGCGCCCGAGAAGCGCCGCATGCGTATTTTCGAGCTTTTCCGCCGCAGCCTCGTCCAGCAGCCGGGAAAGCACCGCGCCGATCTCGCGTCCGCGATAGCCGATGGCGGCAAGCTCACCGCCGGAAACGGCAAGCTCCTGCACGGTACAGCAGGCGTTTCCGGCAATAAGCGCGTCATAGAGCTCCTGCGCCGCGAGCCACGGTCCCTGCGCGCGCGCAAGCCCGTCAGGGGACTTGGCGGCATTGTCCGCCTGCTTGGTGAGCAGCAGATTTCCTGTCACCTCTCTGCCGCGCTTTGCCATCTCGCGGTGTATGGCCGCGCGCTCGGGCGGGAACATATCGTCGAAGCAGGCGAGCTGCGCGCGGATTCTGTCGCGCAGCGCCTTTTCAAAGTGGAGCCGCGCCATGATGTCCTCCGCTATGCGGGCGGAAACGGCTGTATGACCGTAAAAGTGCCCAATGCCGGCTTCGTCCAGCGTCATACAGCGGGGCTTGCCAAGGTCGTGGAACAGCATCGTCCACCGAAGCTCCTTCTCCGGCGGCACGGCGGCAACGGCACGCGCCGTGTGACCCCAGACATCGAAGCAGTGATGGGGATTGCTCTGGTCAAAGCCGATGCAGGGCAAGATCTCCGGAATGGGCACGCCCAGAATGTCGGGAAAGGTCAAAAGCGTCTCTCCCACGTTCTCGCCGAGCAGGAGCTTGTTCAGCTCCGCATACACGCGCTCATGCGCAACATGCGCGAGCAGTCCGCGCGCTTCGTGCGCGGCGCGGGCGGTCCCCTCTTCTGCCGAAAAGCCGAGCACGGAGCAGAAGCGCACGAGCCTTAAAATGCGCAGCGCGTCCTCTTCAAAGCGCGTTCCCGCGTTCCCTACACAGCGGAGAACGCCCGCATTTAAATCCTCCTGCCCGCCGTAGGGGTCGATAAGCGCGCCGTCAGGCTTCATGGCGATGGCGTTGACTGTGAAGTCGCGGCGGGCGAGGTCCTCTTCGATGCTCGTGCCGAACGTGACGGAATCGGG
>DHMW01000019.1:8335-9287 GCA_002405995.1 Oscillospiraceae bacterium UBA4632 | reverse complement strand
CTGTACGCGCCGTCGCGGCGCATGGTCGTCAGCTCTATGGGCAGTCCCCCGCTCACGACCGTCACCGTGCCGTGCCTGATCCCTGTTGGGTGCGCGTTCTCGCCGAAAATTCGCAGCACCTCCTGCGGCGGGGCATCGGAGGTCATGTCGTAATCGGACGGTGCCTTGCCGCGCAGCATCTCGCGCACGCAGCCGCCGACCAAGTATGGCGAATAGCCCGCGTCTTGCAGCGCAGCGATGACCGTTTCGACTTCCTTCGGTAAAAAGAGCATGGAACCCCCACAAAAAATCAAATTTTTAGCATTGCACTCCGTTCGCCGCTATATTATAATAGAAAATCCACAAAAAGTAAATCTCCTGTGCTCGCACAAGGAAAGGATTTGATACAATGACTGATCAGAAGGATATTTTCTCCTATCTCGTCCCCGGCAAGTGCGCACATCTGGCCGGCATCGGCGGCGTTTCGATGAGCCCGCTGGCCGAGGTGCTGCACGGCATGGGCATAAAGGTCCAGGGCAGCGACATGAACGACGGCCCTTCCGTTGAGCACCTGCGCTCGCTCGGCATTCCCGTAGCCATCGGCCACGCGGCGGACAACCTCGGCGAGTGTGACTTTGTCATCCGCACCGCCGCCATCCATGATGACAACCCCGAGATCTCCGGCGCGGTGACGCGCGGCATCCCCGTTTTCGAGCGCGCACAGGCCTGGGGCGCGATCATGAAGGGCTATAAGAACGCCCTGTGCATCTCCGGCACGCACGGCAAGACGACGACAACTTCGATGGCGACGCATATCTTCATGGCCGCGCAGAAGGATCCGACCGTCATGATCGGCGGCACGTTACAGCTCCTGCACTCGGGTTACCGCGTCGGCAAGGGCGACACGATCATCGCCGAGAGCTGCGAATACTGCAACTCGTTTCTGAGCTTCTTCCCCACCGTCGCGGTCATT
>DHMW01000019.1:1419-8163 GCA_002405995.1 Oscillospiraceae bacterium UBA4632 | reverse complement strand
ATGGACGACAAAGGCGCGCGCGATGCGCTCAAGGGCATCTCGCAGCCCGTTTTCTGGTTCAGCTACGACGATCCCGCCGCGCAGTGCCGCGCGGAAAACGTCGTCTGGACGGACGGGCTTCCGAGCTTTGATATCTATATCCGCGGCAGCTACTATGCTCACGTCTCCCTGCGCGTGGGCGGCAAGCACAACGTGATGAACGCGCTGGCCGCGGCGAGCGCGGCGTATCTTCTCGGTATCAGCGGCGAGGCCGTCGGCCTCGGTCTTGCGACGTTCACGGGCGCGGGCCGCCGCTTTGAGTACAAGGGCAGCTACCACGGCGCGGACGTCTACGATGACTACGCCCACCATCCCGGCGAGCTGCACGCGCTGCTCGAAATGGCGAAGACGCTGCCCTACAAGCGCATCATCTGCGCCTTCCAGCCGCACACCTACACGCGCACAAAGGCGCTGTTTGATGACTTTGTCAAAGAGCTGCGCGTTCCCGACGTCGTCGTGCTGGCGGAGATCTACGCCGCGCGCGAGCAGAATGACATCGGCATTTCGTCGATGGACCTCTGCCGTGAGATCCCCGGCTCTGTCTACTGCCCCACGCTCGATAGGGTGACTGCCGCGCTCGCGCGCATCGCCTGTCCGGGCGACCTTATCCTGACCGTCGGCGCGGGCGACATCTTCAAAGCCGGCGAAAAACTGCTGAAAGAAGAGAAATAAAGCAATATGGAAATCTCTCCGATCTATCACAATTCCCGCCCCGAGGGCGAGCTGCCCGCACAGGAAGCGGCGGCGTTCGACTTTTTGGATGCCCTCGGCATCGGCTATGAGCGTGTGACGCACGAGCTGGCCGACACGATGGAAAAGTGCGACGATGTGTCTGCCGTGCTCGGCGTGGACGTATGCAAAAACCTCTTTCTCTGCAACCGGCAGAAGACGAGCTTCTATCTTTTATGCATGCCGCCGCACAAGGCGTTTCATACGAAGGACTTGAGCCGCCAGATCGGCTCGGCCCGCCTGTCGTTCGCGCCGGAGGAGCAGCTTTGGGACTTGCTGCACTGCACGCCGGGGTCGGCGACCATCCTCGGCCTTATGAACGACGAAGAGAACCGCGTGCAGCTGCTCATCGACAGGGAGACCTATGAGGCGGAGTTCTTCTCCTGTCATCCGTGCCTCTGCACCTCGACCATCCGGCTCAAAACGGACGACGTTAAAAATGTGCTGCTGCCGAGGGTGCACCACGAGCCCATCATCGTCGAGCTGTAAGAGAAAAATCAAGCAAAAAGGTTCCGAGGGATGTTCTTCGGAACCTTTTATATAAGCTCCTGCGCTGTAAGGCATATCAGCTTGCCAACGTTTGCGTCAGAGCAGGTGCAGACGCCAGCTGTATAGTTAGGAAACGGCTCGAGCGCGAAAACGCGCTCATTCGGGGTGCCCGGCACTTCCCTGTCCCGCAGCACAACGGCGCTGATCCCCGCGCGCTTGCAGCGACTCTCCCGCTGCACCCAGAGACGCCAGAAATCGGCGCCATTTGCCGCGTGAAAGCGCATAAGCATCGTGTCGCTCACAGGGCGAAGGAACTCGATATCCGCGCCGACGGGTTCGTCGTGCACGGCCAGCAGCGCCGCGCCGCGCGTGTGGCTCAGGCTGAAGCGCACATTTGGATGCGCCGCGAAATAAGGCTTGCCGTGCGTGCCGCAGGAAAGCTGCGGCAGAGCTTCCCAGCCGTAAAGTTCCCGCAGCGCGCGGGCGAGCAGCGCATAGGCGCAGAGGGCTTCGGGCGCTTTGGCGCGGTTCTGCCGCCCGGGCGGCAGAAAACGCGTGAGCGCGGCGCGTTCCGCCTCGCCGAGCGTATGATCCACCGAAACTGCATACAGATGAATGTTCACACGCCGTCCTCCCGCCGCAACAGACTGCGGTCATTATAGCGTGCGCGGCGCCGCCTGTCAAACCAAGGCGCTGCCAAAAATTTTTTCGGCTTTTTCGCCAGAAAAAAAGGAAAGCGCGCTTTTTTGGCGTATATCTATAAGCGACAGGAAAAATTCTGCCCTTTGGCGCAGGAAAGGAGGGGTCTCGCCGTGGCGTTTGACCGGCAGTTTCTGGACGAGCTGATCGCCCGCAGCGACATCGTCGATGTCGTCAGCAGCTACGTCCCGCTCCAGCCGCGCGGCGGGAGCCTGTGGGGCTGCTGCCCCTTTCACAGCGAAAAAACGCCGTCGTTCCACGTGCTGCCGGACAAGCAGCTGTGCTATTGCTTCGGCTGCAAAAAGGGCGGCGGCGTCATCAGCTTTATCATGGAGGTGGAGAATCTCTCCTTCCCCGACGCGGTGCGCTTTCTTGCGCGGCGGGCGAACATGCCCGTGCCCGAGGAGGAGCACAGCGAGGAGAGCCGCCTGCGCTCGCGCATCCTCGCGCTCAACCGCGACGCAGCGCGGTTCTACTACGATCTGCTCCATTCGCCGAAGGGCGAGCCTGTGATGGCATATATGAAGGATCGCAGGATCTCGCAACGCAACGCAACGAACTTCGGGCTCGGCGCTTCGGCGGACGAGTGGACGCTGCTGACCGACGCGATGCGCAAAAAGGGCTACGGCGATGGCGAGCTGCTGGCGTCCGGCCTTTCGATCCGCGGCAAAAACGGCGGGCTGTACGACAAGTTCCGAAAGCGGCTCATCTTCCCCATCATCGATGTGCGCGGCGATGTGCTGGGCTTTGGCGGGCGCATCATCAGCAAGGACGATCCGGGCGCGAAGTACATGAATACGCCCGAGACCATCGTTTACAGCAAACGGCGCGTGCTGTACGGGCTGAATCTTGCCAAAAAGAGCAAGCGCAGCAACATCATTCTGGTCGAGGGCAACATCGACGTCGTGATGCTCCATCAGGCGGGCTTTGACAACGCCTGCGCCTCGATGGGCACGGCGCTGACGAGCGAGCAGGTCCAGCTGCTCAGCCGCTACACGAAGGAGCTCGTGCTCTGCTACGACAACGACGACGCGGGCAGGATCGCCACGCAGAAGGCGCTGTCGCTCCTGAGCGGCGCCGACTTTCAGGTCAAGGTGCTCGAGCTGCCCAGGCGGCTCGTGGACGGACAATATGTCAAGCAGGACGCGGACGATTTCATCAAGTTCCAGGGAAAGGACGCCTTTGAGCATCTGCTCTCGGGCAGCGAGAGCGGGATGGACTTCCGCATGGCGCAGATCGCGGGGAAATTTGACCTCAGGAACGACGAGGGGCGTATCGGTTACGCCGAGGCTGCGGCAGACCTGCTCTCCGCCGTGCCGAATGCGGTCGAGCGCGAGATCTATACCGTGCGCGCCGCCGAGACCGCTGGCATCACGCCGGACGCGATGAAGCTCGAGGTCGAGCGCGCGCGGAAGCGCGCCCGCTATAAGGAAAAGCGCGAGCAGGAGCGGCGGGATCTGAATCCCGCGGCAAACGCGCAGCCGCGCGAGCGCGCCATCCGCTATACGGATGTGCGCTCCGCGCTCGCCGAGGAGGGCGTGCTGCGGCTCCTGACGCTGGACGACTCGCTTTTCCGCGCCGCGCCGCCGCTGCGCGAGGAGGACTTCTCCTCCCCCCTGTTGGGAAGGTTCTACACGGCGCTGCGTGCACAGCTCGCACAGGCCGGGCGGGTGAATGTTCCCGCGCTGGCGGAGTCGTTCACCACGGAGGAGATCAGCCACCTGATCGGCGTCCTGCAAAAGCCGGAGTCAGTCAAAAACGGTGCACAGGCGCTGCGCGACTACTGCGCCATCATTCTGGATGAAGCACATAAACGCACGGCGGCGGGCACAGACCCCCTGGCGGCCGCCATGGAAAAAAACAAATACAAGGGTAACGGAGGAAAGCAACATGGATAAGGAACTGACCAGCAGAGAGCTTGAGGAGCAGGCGAACGCCCTGCTTGCCGAGGCGGACTTTGAGGAGATCAAGCTGCCTAAGAAAGCGAAAAAAGCTGCTGCCGCCAAAAAGCCGGAGGAAGCCGCCGCGGAAAAGCCCGCAGAAAAATATCCCCCGCTGGATGAAAAGCTGGTCGCCTCGCTCCCCGCAGCAGGGCTGCTGCAGGGCAGCGAAAAGCTGATGGAGCTGTTCGCCAAGGGTAAGGCGAAGGGCAAGCTGGACTCCGGCGACCTGATGGAAACGCTCGATGAGATGAATCTTGAAAGCGGGCAGATGGATCAGGTCTACGACTCGCTGGAGGCACTCGGCATCGACGTGAGCGCCGCGGAGGCCATTGACAGCAGCATCGACGACCTTGAGCCGCCGATGGAGGAGATCGCCGAGATCGAGGAGGAGGAGCTGGTCGATCCCAACGAGCTGGTGGACAGCTTTTCGACCGACGACCCCGTGCGCATGTACCTCAAGGAGATCGGCAAGGTCTCGCTGCTGTCCGCCGACGAGGAGATCGCGCTGGCGACCAATATGTCCGCAGGCGTGGAGGCCCAGCAGAGGCTGGACGAAGCCGAAAAGGATGGAACAGCTCTGAGCGAGGAGGAAACAAAGGCGCTCAAGGCAGCCGTCAAAAAGGGCGAGAGATCCAAGCAGCGGCTCGCCGAGGCGAACCTGCGCCTCGTCGTGTCCATTGCCAAGCGCTATGTAGGCCGCGGTATGCTGTTCCTCGACCTCATTCAGGAGGGCAACCTGGGGCTGATCAAGGCGGTGGAAAAATTTGACCACACCAAGGGCTACAAGTTCTCCACCTATGCCACATGGTGGATCCGCCAGGCCATCACCCGCGCCATCGCTGACCAGGCGCGCACCATCCGCATCCCCGTGCACATGGTCGAAACGATCAACAAGGTCATCCGCGTTTCCCGCCAGCTTTTGCAGGAGCTGGGCCACGACCCCTCCCCCGAGGAGATTGCCGCCGAGATGGATATGCCGGTGGATAAGGTGCACGAGATCCTCAAGATCGCACAGGAGCCCGTCTCCCTCGAAACGCCGATCGGCGAGGAGGAGGACAGCCACCTCGGCGACTTCATCCCCGACGAGGGCGCGAGCGAACCGAGCGAGGCCGCGTCGTTCACGCTTTTGCAGGAGCAGCTCGTCGATGTGCTCTCCACCCTAACCCCGCGCGAGGAAAAGGTGCTCAAGCTCCGCTTCGGCATCGAGGACGGCCGTCCCCGCACGCTTGAGGAGGTCGGCAAGGAGTTCAACGTCACGCGCGAGCGCATCCGCCAGATCGAGGCAAAGGCGCTGCGCAAGCTGCGCCATCCGAGCCGCAGCAAAAAGCTCAAGGACTTTTTGAACTGAAAAAACGCACCGCTGGGCGGCAGACAAGGTCTGCCGCCCAGCGGTTTTTCCGCCGCCGCAGCAATTATGAACTGTGTGTAAATTTGTATATAACTCGTAAAATAATTTATATAAATATCTTGACAGATTTCATTCTTGTGCTATGATAGCATCCGGAAAGAAAAAGAACCGCAAGGAGGCGCAGAATGAAAAAGAACCTGTACAGCCTGACACTGTCAGACGATGTGGTGCGCGAGGTCGATGCGCTGGCGCACCGGATGGGCACGAACCGTTCAGCGCTTGTGAACCAGATTTTGGCCGAGTACGTCTCCGTGCCGACGCCCGAGCGCCGCTGGAACGATATTTTTGAGGCGATTGAAGAGCTGATGACGCCCACGCGCGAGCTGGTGCCGTTTTTCGCCCCCGGCTCGTCCACGATGTCGCTCAAATCGAGCTTGTCGTATAAGTACCGCCCGACGGTCAAGTACGAGGTCGATCTGAGCAGCGGCGACGGCCAGACGATGGGCACGCTGAACGTTGTGTTCCGCACGCAGTCGGCGGCGCTGATCTCCGCAATGACGAGCTTCTTCCGGCTCTGGGTGCAGATCGAGGGCAAGTGCCTCGCGCCGCTTCTCGGCAGCTCCATCTCCTGCGCGCTGTACGACGGACGCTTCGTCCGTCCGCTCGCGCTGCCGCGCGGCAGGGCACTGACGGCGGGCGATGTTGCCGGTGCGATCAGCGCTTACGTCCAGCTTTTCGACCGGCTGCTCAAGGGCTATCTCGACGGCTCGCTCAGTGCGGGCGACGTTGAACTGGCTTACCGCGGTGATCTGCGAAGCAGAACGCTGCTCATCTGATTTGGGTTACTGCAATTGTAAAAAACACGATTTTGAGGTGAACTTGAATGAATGCTGAAAAATATACGCAAAAGGCTTTGGAAGCCATCAAGACCGCGCAGAGCATGGCGCAGGAAAACGGCAACCAGTATCTAACAACCGAACATCTGCTCTACGCCCTGCTCGATCAGGACGGCGGACTCATTGGGTCGCTCTTCGGTAAGATGGGCGTCGATTGCGACGGCCTTCTGTCCGAGCTCGACACGCTGATCCGGAAGCTCCCCCGCATCTCCGGCGGCAGCGGCGAGGTCTATGCATCGCCCGAGGTCGGCAAGATCCTGAACCTTGCCGAGAAGACTGCCGAAAAGCTGCACGACGAATACATCTCTGTCGAGCACCTGATGCTCGCCATCTTCTCCGAGGGCTCGCAGAGCGTGCGCCAGCTGCTCTCCGACCACGGCATCACGAGAAGCCGCTTCTCCGACGAGCTCGCGAAGGTCAAGACTGCTCCCGTGACGAGCGACAATCCCGAGGATTCCTACGACGCGCTCAAGAAGTACGGCACGGACCTTGTCGAGCGCGCCCGCACGAAGGAGCTTGACCCCGTCATCGGCCGTGATTCTGAGATCCGCAACGTCATTCGCATCCTGTCGCGTAAGACGAAGAACAACCCCGTGCTCAT
>DHMW01000019.1:1062-1346 GCA_002405995.1 Oscillospiraceae bacterium UBA4632 | reverse complement strand
ATCGCCGAGGGCCTTGCCCAGCGTATCGTGCGCGGCGATGTGCCCGAGGGCCTGAAGGACCGCACGATCTTTTCGCTCGACATGGGCGCGCTGATCGCGGGCGCAAAATACCGCGGCGAGTTTGAAGAAAGATTAAAGGCCGTTTTGAACGAAGTCAAGAAGTCCGACGGCAAGATCATCCTCTTCATCGATGAGCTGCACACCATCGTCGGCGCAGGCAAGACCGAGGGCAGCATGGACGCCGGCAACCTCTTAAAGCCGATGCTGGCCCGCGGCGAGCTGCA
>DHMW01000019.1:766-1014 GCA_002405995.1 Oscillospiraceae bacterium UBA4632 | reverse complement strand
CGCGGCGAGCTGCACTGCATCGGCGCGACCACGCTCGACGAGTACCGCCAGTATATCGAAAAGGACGCCGCCCTTGAGCGCCGCTTCCAGCCCGTCATGGTCAACGAGCCGACGGTCGAGGACACCATTTCCATCCTGCGCGGCCTGAAGGAGCGCTACGAGATCTATCACGGCGTCCGCATCCACGACAACGCGCTTGTCGCCGCCGCAACGCTCTCCGACCGTTATATCACCGACCGTTTCCTGCC
>DHMW01000019.1:0-696 GCA_002405995.1 Oscillospiraceae bacterium UBA4632 | reverse complement strand
GACAAGGCCATCGACCTCGTCGATGAGGCCTGCGCGATGATCCGCACGGAGATCGACTCGATGCCCGCAGAGCTCGACGATCTGCGCCGCAAGATCATGCAGCAGGAGATCGAAGAGATGGCCCTCAAGAAGGAGGACGACCAGCTCTCACGCGACCGTCTTGAAGAGCTCAAGAAAGAGCTTGCCGACGAGAAGGAGCAGTTCAACGCCATGAAGTCCCGCTGGGAAGCCGAAAAGAGCGGCGTGGACAGCGTGAAGCAGCTCAAGAGCCAGATCGAGCAGATGCACGGCGAGATCGAGCGCGCGCAGGCAAACCTTGAGTATGAGAAGGCCGCAAAGCTCAAGTACTCTGACCTCCCTGCCCTCGAAAAGCAGCTCAAGGATGCCGAGGCTGCGGCAGAAAAGCACACGGGCGAGAGCTCCATGGTGCACGACACCGTGACTGAGAACGAGATCGCCGACATCGTCGGCAAGTGGACGGGCATCCCAGTCAGCCGCTTGATGGAGGGCGAGCGCGAAAAGCTGCTGCGCCTTGACGAGATCATTCACAAGCGCGTCGTCGGTCAGGACGAGGCCGTGCGCCTCGTGACCGAAGCCATCCAGCGCTCGCGCGCGGGCATCGCGGACCCGAACCGCCCGATCGGCAGCTTCCTCTTCCTCGGCCCCACGGGCGTCGGCAAGACGGAGCTTGCCAAG
>DHMW01000091.1:4248-4889 GCA_002405995.1 Oscillospiraceae bacterium UBA4632 | reverse complement strand
AAGCACACGACCGAGAGCCCCGCGGCAAAGCACACAACAGAGCGGAAGCTCTTGAAGACCCGCATCGCGGACAGCGCGGGGAAGATGATGAGGCTCGAGAGCAGCATCGCGCCCATCATGCGCATGCCGAGCACGACGGTGAGCGCCGTCAAGACGGATAAGATCGTCTTGTACGTGCAGACATGCACGCCCGTCGCGCGGGCGAAGGGCTCGTCGAACGTGACGGAAAAGAGCTTGTGGTAGAAGAGGACATAGAGCGCGAGCACGCAGAGCGCGAGCGTGACGCTCAGAATGACGTCCGAGCGCGACATCGCGAGGATGCTGCCGAACATATAGCTGTCGACGTCCGTGGTCATGCCGGTCGTGAGCGAGGTGACGATGACGCCGATGGCGAGCGCCGAGGCCGAGAACACCGCGATCATCGCGTCCGCGCTGACGCGGCTCTTTTCCGCAACGTGCATCAGCACGAACGCCGCGATGACGACGACGGGGATGGAGAACCACAGCGGCGCGAAGCCGCACGCCACCGCGACCGACAGCGCGCCGAACGACACGTGGCTCAGCCCGTCGCCGATCATGGAGTAGCGCTTCAAAACGAGCGGCACGCCGAGCAGCGACGCGCACAGCGAGACCAGAATGCC
>DHMW01000091.1:0-4210 GCA_002405995.1 Oscillospiraceae bacterium UBA4632 | reverse complement strand
AATGCCGACGACGAACGCGCGCACGATGAAGGGGTAGGCGAACATCGAAAGAAGCAGCTTCATGCCCTGTCACCTCCAAACCGTTTCCCGGCGGGCGAGGCTAAAAATTCGTCCACCGTGCCGTAAAAGCAGCCCGCGCGATCGACGCAGAGGATGTGCTTTGCCTCGCGCAGGGCGTTTTCCATGTCGTGCGTGACCATGATGATGGCCATGCCCTCGCGCTCGTTCAAATAGCGCAGCGTTTTGTAGAGGTCCTGCAGGCTCGCAGGGTCGAGGCCCGTGACCGGCTCGTCCAGGATGAGCAGGTCGTTTGCCGCGCACAGGGCGCGCGCCAGCAGCACGCGCTGCTGCTGCCCGCCCGAGAGCTCGCGGTAGCATTTGTCCTTTAATTCCAGCACGCCGAGCTTGCCGAGGTTCATCAGCGCCGTTGAGCGCTCCTCCGCCGTGTAGAAAAAGCGCGTGCGGCGGTTCGAAAAGCCCGAGAGCACGACCTCCGTGACCGTTGCGGGAAAGTCGCGCTGCGTGGGCGTCTGCTGGGGCAGGTACCCGAGCCGCCCCTCGCGCTGGGCGGGGCAGTCGATCCTGCCCGCAAGGGGCGGGAGCAGCCCGAGAAGCGAGCGCAGCAGCGTCGATTTGCCGCTGCCGTTCTCGCCGACGATGCAGAGGTAATCCCCCGCGCGCACGGTGAGGGTCAGGTGCTCTAAGAGCGGCTTGTGCTCGTAGCCGAGCGTCACGTCCTCGCACGCGAGGACGATGGATGTGTTGTTCATTCGTACAGCCCCTTTCCGAGCGCCTCGTAGTTGCGCTCCATGAGCGTGAGGTAGGTCTCGCCCGCGTCAAAATCCGCGCGCGAAACGCTCTGCATCGAGTACAGGGTCGCTTCCTCCGCGCCGGTGCACTCGCTCACCACGTCGGCGATCTTCTTCGTGCCGAAGTCGATGGTGTAGACCACGGGGATGTCCTCGTCCTCCACCTTGTCGATGAGGTACTTGAGCGTCGCGAGCGACGGCTCGGTGTCGCCCGAGCAGCCGTGGAACGCCGCGCGGTAATCAAGACCGAATTCGCGGCAGAAGTAGAGCATCGGGAAGCGGTCGGCAAAGATGAGGAGCCTGCGCGGCGCGCTTTCGCAGAGGTCGGCAAAGCGCGCGTCGAGTTCTTCGATCTGCGCGCAGTAATCGTCGCAGTTCGCGCGGTAGAAGTCCCCGTTTGCCGGATCGGCCCTGCAGATCGCGCCGCAGACCGCGCGGCAGAGGGCGGCGGCGTTTTTCGGCGATGTCCAGATGTGCTCGTCGTATTCGACCTCGTCGCTGCCGTGCCCGTCCTCGTGGTCGTGGTCATCATGCTCATCGTGCTCGTGGCCGTCGTGGGCGCCGTGCTCATGTTCGTGGTCATGTTCGTCCGCGCCCTGCATGCCCTCGGCGTATTCCTCGCCGAGGGCATCGACATAGTCCATCATGCGCGCGGTGACGGCAATGCGCTCGCCTGCCGCGTCCAGCATTTCGCTGACCCAGTACTCGCCCTCACCGCCGTTGTAGAGGAACACGTCAGACTCGGAAATCGTCACGGCGTCGAGCGGCGTCGGCTCAAAGCTGTGCGCCTCGCGCCCGGGCGAGAGCAGGAGCGTCACGTCCGCGCGGCCGCCGGCGATGGCGCGGGCAAAGTCATAGTAGGGGAAAAGCGTCGCGACGATCTGAATTTTGCCGTCGTCCGCCTTTTCCTCCGGCGCGGCGCAGGCGCAGAGGGGAACGGCAAGCGCGAGCGCGCAGAGCAGCGAGAAAAATCGCCTCATGTGCGCGCCTCCCGCGCCTGCTTCAGGCAGCGCACGCAGGTGCCGTAGAGCATCGTGCGCCGCGGGTCCACCGCGAAGCCGTGCTCCCATTCCAGGTGCTCGTACAGCGGCTCGAGCTGCTCGCAGTCCACATGCTCAATGCGCCCGCAGCGCTCGCACTTCATCAGAAAGCACCCGCCGCTGGACTCGTGCTCGCAGTAGCGGTAGAACGCGCCCTCCTCCGTCACCGCCTTGTGGATATGCCCCTGCCGCTCCAGCCGTTCGAGCTGGCGGTAGACGGTCGCGGTGCCGATGCGCTCGCCGCGCTCGCGCAGCCGCTCGACGATCGCCGAGGCGCTGACGGGCGCGTCCGCGTGCTCGGCAAGGCAGTCAAGCACTGCCTTGCGCTGTCTGGTCGTATAGGTCGCCATGCTGTCCTCCTTGAATTTGAGAATGTTTCTCACGGCGGACTGCCGCGAGAAACAAATATGAAAATGATAATCAATTTTGAATTATACACGGGCCGGTGCGATTGTCAAGCTTTTTTGCCGCGGAAGCGGTTGCCTTTTCCATGCGAAGATGATAGAGTAGCAGGGAGGGCGCTGCGTCCGGCAGGCGGGGCCCGGAACGGCCGCGCGGAGCTGCTCCGGCGCGGCGCACAGCAAAGGAGAAGGACCGTATGGATAATTTTTACTATCACGTACCCACTGACATTTACTTCGGCAGGGGGCAGATCGAAAACCTCGGCGGACGCATGGCGGCGCTGAGCAAAAGCATACTGCTCGTTTACGGCGGCGGCAGCATCAAGCGCAGCGGCCTGTACGATCAGGTGACCGGGCAGCTCGCGGATGCGGGCATCGCGTGGACGGAGCTTTCCGGCGTGGAGCCGAACCCGCGCATCCAGTCGGTGCGCCGCGGCGTGGAGCTGTGCCGCGAGAAGGGGCTGACGGCGGTGCTCGCCGTGGGCGGCGGCAGCACGATCGACTGCGCGAAGATGGTGGCGGCCGGCGCGTGCTACGACGGCGACGCCTGGGACCTTGTGCTCGACCGGAAAAAGCTCACGGCGGCGCTGCCCGTTGCGGCGGTGCTGACGAACGCGGCCACCGGCTCGGAGATGGACGGCTTTGCCGTGATCTCGGACATGGAAAAGAACGAAAAGTGGGGCACGGGCAACGACCATACCAAGCCTGTGTTCTCCATCCTTGACCCAACGTACAGCATGTCGCTGCCCGCATTCCAGACCGCCAGCGGCGCGTCCGACATCATGAGCCATACGTTTGAAAACTATTTCAACCGCACGAAGGGCGCGTATCTCCAGTCCCGCCTTGCCGAGGGCGTGCTCAGGACCTGCATCCATTATACCCCCATCGCGCTCCGCGAGCCGGAGAATTACGAGGCGCGCGCGAACCTGATGTGGGCGTCGAGCCTTGCGATCAACGGGCTTCTGAGCTGCGGCGAGAGCACGGCGTGGTCGGTGCACGCCATCGAGCACGAGCTGAGCGCCTTCTACGACATCACGCACGGCGCGGGCCTTGCGCTGCTCACGCCTTACTGGATGGAGTACGTCCTGCGCGAGGAGACGGTGTGGAAATTCGTGGAGTACGGCGTGAACGTGTGGGGCATCGACGCGCAGCGCGAGCCCATGGAGATCGCGCGCGCCGCCATCGGCAAGACGCGCGAGTTTTTCACCGCCATCGGGATGCCCGCGCACCTGCGCGAGCTGAACATCGACGATACGCACTTTGACGTGATGGCCGAAAAGGCCGCGAACGGCGGGCTTGCGGGCGGCTTTGTGCCGCTCGGGAAGCAGGACGTGCTGAACATCCTGCGCATGGCCCTATAATTATTTCGCGTCCGCAGACGCGAAATGATTTTGATCGTTTTTTGGCGCGACCTGTGCGTGCCAAAAAACACTTCTCGCTCCGCGCGTGTCGCAGCTGCCAACGGCAGCAAGGCACGAAGCGGAGTGCGATCCCATCAAAAAAGAGAGGCTGTCCATTCGGACAGCCTCTCTTTTTTGAAGTTGTTTTATTCGTAGATGGGGTACTTCTTCGTCAGGGCGACGACAGCCTCCTGCGCCTTTTCCTTATTGCCTTCGAAGTCGCGGGCGACCATACCCATGATGCGGGCGATCTCCTTCATGTCCTCTTCCTTCAGGCCGCGGGTGGTGGCGGCGGGGGTGCCGACGCGGATGCCGGAGGTGACGAACGGCTTCTCGGGGTCGTTGGGGATGGCGTTCTTGTTGACGGTGATGAAGCACTCGTCCAGGCGGCGCTCGATCTCCTTGCCGGTGATGTGGAAGTTGCGCACGTCAACGAGCATGAGGTGGTTGTCCGTGCCGCCGGAGACGAGACGGAAGCCTTCCTTCATCAGGCCGTCGGCCAGGACGGCGGCGTTCTTGACGACCTGCTCGCCGTAGGCCTTGAACTCGGGCTTGAGCGC
>DHMW01000126.1 GCA_002405995.1 Oscillospiraceae bacterium UBA4632 | reverse complement strand
TCCGACATCCGCGACGAGACCGACCGCACGGGCATGCGCATCGTCATCGAGGTCAAGCACGACGCGAACCCGCAGGTGGTCCTGAACAGGCTCTTCGCGCAGACGCAGCTCCAGACGAGCTTTGCCATCAATATGCTGGCGCTTGTGGATAACCAGAAGCAGCCGAAGATCCTGTCCCTGCGGCACATCATCGATGAATATCTCGCCTTCCAGGAGGAGCTCATCACGCGCAGGACGCAGTACGACCTCAAGAAGGCGCGCGAGCGCGAGCACCTGTTACAGGGTCTGCTCATCGCGCAGGACAACATCGACGAGGTCATCCACATCATCCGCACGAGCTACGACGACGCGAAGGAAAAGCTGATGGCGCGCTTCTCGCTCTCCGACGTGCAGGCGCAGGCCATCCTCGACATGCAGCTCAAGCGCCTGCAGGGACTGGACCGCGAGAAATTGCAGGCGGAGTACGACGAGCTGGAAAAGAAGATCGCATATTTTGTCGAGCTTTTGCAGAACGAGACGATGCTCAAGGGCGTCCTCAAGGACGAGCTTCTTGAAATTCGCGACAGGTACGGCGACGGGCGCAAGACCGAGATCCAGGAGGTCGAGGACGAGATCGACATCGAGGACCTCATCGAGGAGGAGCAGTGCGTCTTCACCCTGACGCGCAACGGCTACATCAAGCGCACGAGCGCGAGCGAGTACACCGCGCAGAGCAAGGGCGGTCAGGGCCGCAAGGGCATGACCACCCGCGACGAGGACACGGTGGTGGACGTGTTCACCGCCTCGACCCACGATTATATCCTCTTCTTCACGGATACCGGCAAGGTGTACCGCAAGAAGGGCTATCAGATCCCCGAGAGCGGCAAGGCCGCCAAGGGCACGAACATCGTCAACATCATCCAGGTGGAGACGGGCGAGCGCGTGCAGGCGATGATCCACTTCCGCGACCTGAACGCCGAAAACCTGTTCTTAACGATGGTCACGCGCAACGGCACGGTGAAGAGACTGCCGGTGGAAACGCTCAAGAACCTGCGCAACAACGGCATCCGCGCGCTGAACCTCGACGAGGGCGACGAGCTGGTGAGCGTGCGCGAGACGGACGGCAAGCAGAAGATTTTGATCGCCACGCACGACGGCATGGCGGTCGTGTTTGACGAGAACGACGTGCGCGCCATGGGCCGCACGGCGGTCGGCGTGCGCGGCATCAAGCTGCGCGAGGGCGACTATGTGGTCGGCGCGGCGCGCGCGAGGGAAGGCCGCGAGGTGCTGACCATCACCGAAAAGGGCTACGGCAAGAAGACGCCGGTGGAGGAGTACCGCATCACGAACCGCGGCGGCCTCGGCATCAAGAACTATATGGTGACGGAAAAGACCGGCGGCATCGTGGGCGTGAAGGTCGTGGACGGGAGCGAGGACCTGCTGCTCGTCACGCGCGCGGGCATCCTCATCCGCACGCCGGTGGAGGCCATCCGCACAACGGGCCGCGCCACGCAGGGCGTGATCGTCATGCGCTTCAAGGAAGAGGGCGACAGCGTCATCTCCATGGCGCTCGCAGAGCATGAGGAGGCTGACGAGGCGTAAAGCGCCCCGGGGAAGGAAACCGAAGGAGGAACACGCATGAGACGGAACATCCGCTATAAGCCCAGCCGGGGCATGAGCGTCTTTACCGGCGTCATCGCCTGCGCGATGGGCGCGTTCGGCCTGCTTGCCATCCCGGGAGAGGGACCGTTCATCGCCTTTAAGGCCATCTGGTGCCTGATGACGTTCGGCATGGGCATCTACAATTTTCTGCTCGCGGCGGGCGTTGTGAAGTACAACGGCGGCTACGAGATCACCGACGAAACGGACGACAGTGAGAGAAGCGGCAAGTCCGATGCCGAAGCACGGCTCGAGGAATTGCAGACGCTTTACGACCGCAGGCTGATCACGGAAGAGGAGTATCAGGAAAAGAGAAAGGATATTCTGGACCGGCTGTAAGAAAGGAGCGCGGACGATGGAGGTTTTGGGTCTCATCATTATTGCACTCATCTGGTTTTTCAAGGCGGCTGTGGCCAACGAGGACAAAAAGTCCAATGCAGAGCTGAAAGAAAAGAATGAAGAGAGCGGCGGGCAAAGCAGCTGGAAGCCGCGGACCTATGCAGACGTGCTGACCGGCTCGATGAGCGCCGGCGGGGCGATGCAGAATATCGGCGATGCGCTTGACGGGCTGGGCGCGAGGCGTGGAAAAAAGACAATCTCTGCCGCGGAGATGCGCCAGAAATTTGAACATGCGGGCGCAAAGCGCCGCCCCAGCCCCACAGAGATCAAGGAGTTCCATGAGCGGCGGCGCGCCGACGAATGGGAAAAAAGTGAGCAGCGCCATGCCGCCGAGCGCGCGGGCAGCGAAAAGCGCTGGGAGGCGGCGCGGCAGCAGCAGGCGGACGCCGCGCTGGTGCACGGCGTGCACATCGACAGCTGCGAGGGCAGGCTGGAAAGCCTGAAGGTGCTGTACGACGCGGGCATTCTGGACCGCGAGGAATACTTGCAGCGCGTGAGCCGCGTGAAGCGGCAGCACGCGGACAGCAGAGGCTGAGCAAAAAAGGAAGCGGACACACGATGTATGACGAACTGACGAAGGTCGATATCGAAAAGATGCAGCAGGAGCTGGACCACCGGCGGCGCGAGCTGCGCCCGAAGCTCATCGAGGACGTGCAGACGGCGCGCGCCTTCGGCGACCTGAGCGAAAACTACGAGTACAAGGTCGCCAAGCAGGAGAAGAACCGCAACGAGAGCCGCATCCGGTACTTGGAGCGCATGATCGCCACGGCGAAGGTCATTGAGGTGAGCGAAAAGGAGGGCACCGTCGGCCTTTTCGACCACGTGGTGCTCTATAACGAAAAGTTGGGGAAAGAGCAGAGCATCCAGCTCGTGACCACCCTGCGGCAGAACGCGCTCAAGGGCCTCATCAGCAAGGAATCGCCCGTCGGCAGGGCCATCCTGGGGAAAAGGGTGGGCGAGCGTGTGGAGGTCGCCGTTTCACCGGAGATGAAATACACGGTCGAAATTCGTTCGATCACGCCGGGGGAGGACGATTCCTCGCTGGAGATCAGCTCTTACTGAGGAGAAGCATGAAGACAGTAACCATTTATACCGACGGCGCGTGCTCGGGCAATCCGGGCCCCGGCGGCTGGGGCGCGGTGCTCAAATACGGCACGCACGAGCGCGAGCTCTCCGGCGGAGAGGCGAGCACGACCAACAACCGCATGGAGCTCACCGCCGTCATTGAGGCGCTGCGGCTCTTGAAGGAGCCGTGCATTGTGGAGCTCTATTCCGACTCGCGCTACGTCATCGACGCGCTGGAAAAGCGCTGGGTCTACGGCTGGAAGCAGCGCGGCTGGGTCAAGAGCGACAAAAAGCCCGCGCTGAACGTCGATCTCTGGGAACAGCTCTTGTCGCTGATCGCCCGGCACGAAATGCGCTACCACTGGGTCAAAGGCCACGCGGAGAATGCGTACAACAACCGGTGCGACGAGATGGCGGTCGCGGAATGGCACAAGTTTAAGTAAAAGCCTCGCAGAGTTTCGCACCGGCAGGGGCGAAAGAATTTAAATCATTTTTTGCCGCGACCGGTGCGCCCTCCAGAGGGGCTTCTCTTGCCCGCTGCGGGGCAATTCACCTTCTGGCAAAAAACTCTTTGCGCGGAGCGAGTGTCGAGCCGCAGGTGAGGCACAGAGCGGAGTGAGAATCTTCTCAACAAAGAGGAGTATCCTCTTTGTTGAAGTTTATTTAAGGAGCAAAGGACTATGGCAGAATTCAACGCAAAGCAGCAGCTTCCGGGCCTGATCGACTGGATGCGCGCACAGATGAAGGCCTGCGGCGGCAAGACCGCCGTCATCGGCATTTCCGGCGGCAAGGACAGCTCCGTCACGGCGGCGCTGAGCGTAGCTGCCTTCGGGCGCGAGAATGTCGTCGGCGTGCTGATGCCCGACGGCGTGCAGCCGGACATCGACTACTCGAACGGCCTTGTCGATGTGCTGAACATCCGGCACTACACGTTCAACATCCACGGCGGCACGAGCGGTCTGCTCGACGAGATGGCGCGCGTGGGCATCGAGGCGAGCCGCCAGACGAGGGTGAACCTGCCGTCCCGCATCCGCATGGCGACGCTGTACGCCATCGCGCAGAGCGAGGAGGGCGGCATCGTCATCAATACCTCGAACCTCTCCGAGGACTGGGTGGGCTACTGCACGATCTACGGCGACAGCGCGGGCGCGTTCTCGCCGCTCGGCATGTACACGACCGAGGAGGTCATCGCGCTGGGCGCGGAGCTGGGGCTGCCCGAGCGCTTCCTCATCAAGCCGCCGTCCGACGGCCTGACCGGCAAGACCGATGAGGACAACCTTGGCTTTACCTATCACGCGGTGAACGAGTATATGCGCAGGGGCGTCGTTGATCCTGCCATCAAGGAGCAGATCGACCGCAAGCACAGGGTCTCGCGCTTCAAGTTCCAGACGCTGCCGGTATATCAGAACGGCCTGCCCATCGTCATTCCCGACGAGACGGACTACTATAACCCGAATAAGAAATAACGCGGCCGGGCCCGGTCCTCCCCTGCGGGAGGACCGGGCTTTTTTCGCGGGAGAAAATGAAAAGGAGGAAAAAACACTTGTACGATTTTTGAAAGCGTGATAAAATACTGCCTTACAGAAAAAATAGAAAAGCGCCGGTTTTCCAGCCAAACACCGCACGAAGGGGAGAGGTTTTCCATGGCAGTACACGATGGGCATCGCGCACGCAAAAAAGAGCAGTTCCGCACGCATGGGCTGGACGCGTTCGCCGACCACGAGGTGCTGGAGCTGCTGCTGTATTACGCTGTGCCGCGGCAGGACACGAACCCCATCGCGCACCGGCTGATGAAAAAATTCGGCTCGCTGGACGCGGTGTTTTCCGCCGACTGCGAGGCGCTTGCGCAGGTCGAGGGCATGGGAGAAAACGCCGCAACGCTGCTGACGCTCATCTATCCGCTGCTGCGCCGCATCCGCGCGTCGTCCGGCGCGCACGAGACGGTGCTGAGCGACGCCGAGCAGGCGGGGCGGTTTTTCCTGGACCTCTTTTTCGGCGAGAAGGAGGAAAAGCTCTACGAGGCGTGCCTGGATGCGAAGGGGCGGCTGCTCGCCTGCCAGCTCATTGCCGAGGGGACGAATGACAGCGTGCAGCTCAGCATCCGCAGGATCGTGGAAAACGCGATCCGGTGCGGCGCGAGCAGCGTGGTGCTGAGTCACAACCACCCCAGCGGCGTGGCGCTGCCCTCGCCGGACGATAACGCCGCCACGCTTTCCGCCTTCGACGCGCTGCGCACCGTGGGCGTCGAGCTTGCCGACCACATCATTGTGGCGGACGACGACTTCGTCTCGCTGCGGCACAACGGACTGCTGCCAGACAGAAAGGGAGAAGGATATGGAATTTAAGCTGCACGCGCCCTTCAAGCCCACGGGCGATCAGCCGCAGGCGATCGAAAAGCTCGCGCAGGGCGTGAAGCTGGGCCTCGACGAGCAGGTGCTGCTCGGCGTGACCGGCTCGGGCAAGACCTTCACGATGGCGAGCGTCATCGAAAAGGTCCAGCGCCCCACGCTCGTGCTGGCGCACAACAAGACCCTCGCCGCGCAGCTGTGCGCGGAATTCAAGGAGTTTTTCCCCGAGAACGCGGTGGAATACTTCGTCTCGTACTACGACTATTACCAGCCCGAAGCCTATATCCCCCATACCGACACCTATATCGCCAAGGATGCCTCGACGAACGAGGAGATCGACCGCCTGCGGCTGAGTGCCACCTGCGCCCTGCTCGAGCGGCGCGACGTCATCGTCGTCTCGTCCGTCTCGTGCATCTACGGTCTCGGCGAGCCGGAGGACTTTGAAAAGCTGATGATCTCGCTGCGCCCGGGGATGACGATGGAGCGCGATTTTCTCTTGAAGCGGCTCATCGAGATCCGCTATGAGCGCAACGACGTCGCCTTCGAGCGCAACCGCTTCCGCGTGCGCGGCGACACGGTGGAGCTCTACCCCGCCTACTACCGCGACAAGGCGGTGCGCGTCGAATTCTTCGGCGACGAGATCGACCGGATCAGCGAATTCAACCCCGTGACCGGTCAGGTGACGCGCACGCTCCAGCACATCGCCATCTATCCTGCCTCGCACTATGTCACGACGAAGGACAAATTGGAGCGCGCCATTGTCGAGATCGACCGTGAGCTCGACGAGCGCGAGGCGCAGTTTCTCTCCGAGGGCAAGGCCGTCGAGGCCCAGCGCATCCGCCAGCGCACGCGCTATGATATCGAGATGCTGCGCGAGCTGGGCTACTGCACGGGCATCGAGAATTATTCCCGCGTCATCAGCGGGCGGCCTGTCGGCTCGCCGCCGCTGACGCTCATCGACTACTTCCCCAAGGATTTCCTGCTCTTTGTGGATGAATCCCACGTCACGCTGCCGCAGGTGCGCGCGATGTACAACGGCGACCGCGCGAGAAAAGAGAGCCTTGTCGAGTACGGCTTCCGCCTGCCCTGCGCGTTCGACAACCGCCCGCTCAAATTCGACGAATTCGAGCAGCGCGTCCACCAGCGCATCTACGTCTCGGCGACGCCCGGCGACTATGAAAAGGACCGCGCGGGCCAGATCGTCGAGCAGGTCATCCGCCCGACGGGCTTACTCGACCCGAAAGTCGAGGTGCGCCCTGTGGAAAACCAGATCGACGACCTCATCGGCGAGATCAACGCGCGCGCCGCGCGCAGCGAGCGCGTGCTCGTCACCACGCTGACGAAGAAAATGGCCGAGGATCTGACGCAGTATCTGACCGGCGCGGGCATCCGCGTGCGCTATATGCACGCGGACGTCGAGACCATCGAGCGCATGGAGCTGATCCGCGGCCTGCGCCTCGGCGAGTTCGACGTGCTGGTCGGCATCAACCTGCTGCGCGAGGGGCTCGACATCCCCGAGGTCTCGATGGTCGCGATCCTCGACGCCGATAAGGAAGGCTTTCTCCGCAGCGAGACGAGTTTGATCCAGACCATCGGCCGCGCTGCGCGCAATGCCGACGGTCTCGTCGTGCTCTACGCCGACACGATTACCCCCTCGATGCGCCGCGCCATGGACGAGACCGAGCGCCGCAGAAAGATCCAGGACGACTACAACAAGGCGCACGGCATCATCCCGCAGACCATCCGCAAGGACGTGCGCGAGATCATCGAAATTTCGAAAAAGGACGAGGAATCCGCCCGCCGCCGCGGCAAGCGCAAGCTCAGCGAGCGCGAGCGGGACGAGGAGATCCGCAAGCTCGAAAAGCAGATGCAGGAGGCGAGTAAAATGCTCGAATTCGAGTACGCCGCCATCCTGCGCGACCGCATCATCGAGCTGCGCAAGGAGAACACGAAATAACGAGAAAGAGATAAAGCCTGTGAAAAAATACGCTTTCTACGCCTGCATTTTAGCGGCCGCTGCCTGCTGGGGCTGCATCGGCATATTCAACCGCCCGCTGCTCAATGCCGGCATCGCGCCGGAAAACCTTGTCGTCATCCGCAACGTAGGCGGCCTTGCGGTGATGGCGCTCTTCTTCCTCTGCACCGACCGCAGCGTCTTCAAAATGAAGGCAAAGCACCTGCCGATCTTTGCCGCGACGGGCATCATCAGCGTCGTTTTGTTCACACTCTGCTACTTCAACGCGCAGAAGCTCTGCTCGCTGTCCGTCAGCGCGATCCTGCTCTACACCGCGCCCGCGATGGTCGTCCTGATGAGCGCGCTCGTCTTCCATGAGAAGATCACGGGCAAAAAGCTCCTCGCCCTCGCGCTGGCGCTGCTGGGCTGCGCGCTCGTGACGGGCGTGTTCACGGGGGGACTGTCGCTCACGGCGAAGGGGCTGCTCTTCGGCCTCGGAAGCGCCTTTTTCTATGCGCTCTATTCCATCTTCGCGCCCTTCGGCCTGCGGCATTACAGCCCGCT
>DHMW01000109.1:6688-30482 GCA_002405995.1 Oscillospiraceae bacterium UBA4632 | reverse complement strand
CGCGCCGTGCCCTGCGTGGAGGCTGCGGCGGCGATCGCAGTCTATGACGCATATCTGTCGCGCAAAAAGGAAATGAGGTAAGGGAACATGGATTTAAACGACTATCGAAAAGAGATCGACCGCATTGACGATCAGCTCATCGCGCTCTTTGCCCGGCGCATGGAGACCGCCGAAAAGATCGCGGAATACAAGAAGGCCAACGGCCTGCGCGTGCTCGACGCGCGCCGCGAGAAGGAAAAGCTGCGCGAAATTGCCGAAAAAACGCCGCCGGAGCTGCGCGAATACGCGCTTTCGCTCTATTCGCTGATCTTCGAGCTCAGCCGCAGCCGCCAGGGCCGCCTGCTCGGCACGAGGGGAGACCTGCCCGCAAAAATCGCCGGGGCCATCGAAAAGACGCCGCAGCTCTTTCCCGAGGACGCCGCCGTCGCCTGCCAGGGCGTGGAGGGGGCGTATTCCTCGCAGGCGTGCGAAAGGCTCTTCAAGCGCCCGAATACGTTCTTTTTCAGCTCGTTCGAGGCGGTGTTTTCCGCCATTGAAAAGGGCCTCTGCCGCTACGGTGTGCTGCCGCTGGAAAACAGCACGGCGGGCAGCGTGAACGCGGTGTACGACCTGATGATGCGCCACAACTTCCGCATCGTGCGCTCGGTGCGCATCAAGGTTGACCATAACCTGCTTGTCAATCCCGGCGCGAGGCTGGAGGATATCCGCGAGATATACTCCCACGAGCAGGCGATCAGCCAGTGCGCCGCCTTTTTGCAGAGACTGCCGAATGCGCGGGTCATCCGCTGCGAGAATACCGCGGCGGCTGCCAGGCTGGTCGCCGAGTCCGGCAGAAGGGATGCGGCGGCGCTCTCCTCACGCGCGTGCATGGAGCTTTACGGACTTGACTGCCTTGCCGCCTCCGTGCAGGATCAGGGCAGCAATTTCACGCGCTTCATCTGTATTGCGAAAGACCTCGAAATTTACCCCGGCGCAGACCGCACGAGTCTGATGATGGTGCTGCCGCACCGCCCGGGCTCGCTCTACAAGGTGCTCTCGCGCTTCTACGCGCTCGGCGTCAACCTCAACAAGCTCGAAAGCCGCCCCATGCCGGAGCGCAACTTCGAGTTCATGTTCTACTTTGACCTCGAGACCTCGGTCTACTCCCCGCAGTTCGTTCAGCTTATGGGAGAGCTGCCGGAGCTGTGTGAGGAGTTCACCTATCTCGGCTCCTACAGCGAGGTGGTCTGAATGAAGCGCTGCGGCTTACTGGGCGAAAAACTGGGTCACAGCTATTCGCCCGCCATCCATGCCCGGCTTGCGGACTACGAGTACCGGCTCTGCGAGGTCGCGCCCGAAAAGCTCGGCGAATTCTTAACAAGCGGCAATTTTGACGGCCTGAACGTCACCATCCCCTATAAAAAGGCCGTTATCCCGTACTGCGCGGAGCTTTCGCCCATCGCGCGCAGGCTCGGGAGCGTGAACGTGCTCGTGCGCCGCGCGGACGGCACGCTGTACGGCGACAATGCCGACGCCTACGGCTTTGCCGGCATGGTGAAAGCGAGCGGCATTCAGATCGAGGGAAAAAAGACGCTCGTGCTCGGCTCCGGCGGCGCGTCGGCAACGGTCTGCGCTGTGCTCGGGGAGCTGGGCGCGCGCAGCGTGACCGTCATCTCCCGCAGGGGGGAGGATAACTACAGCAATCTGGACCGCCACGCGGACGCAGAGGTCATCGTGAACACCACGCCCGTTGGGATGTACCCCGCAAACGGCGTGTCCCCGCTCGAGCTTGCGCGGTTCCCGCATCTTGCGGGCGTGCTGGATATCGTCTACAACCCCGCGCGCACGGCGCTCATGCTGCAGGCGGAAAAGCGCGGCGTCCCCTGCATGAGCGGGCTTTATATGCTTGTTGCGCAGGCCAAGCGCTCGGCGGAGATCTTTGAAGGCCGGACGATCCCGGACAGTGAGACCGAGCGCATCTGGAGGGAGTTGGGCGCCGAGATGCAGAACATCGTTCTCGTAGGGATGCCCGGCTGCGGCAAGAGCACCGTTGCCGCGCGGCTTGCCGAGGCGCTTGACCGCATCGCGCTCGACAGCGACGCGGAGCTTGAGCAGCGCGCGGGAATGTCCTGCGCACAGCTTATCGAAAGGCGCGGCGAGACAGCGTTCCGCGCACTCGAAAGCGAGGTCCTCGCGGACCTCGGCAAGCGCTCGGGTACGGTGATCGCCACGGGCGGCGGCTGCGTGACGCGGGAGGAGAACTACGCCCTCCTGCACCAGAACGGTATCATCTTCTGGCTGGAGCGCAGCGCGGATAAGCTGCCGCGCGAGGGTCGTCCCCTCTCTGCGGGGGATCTTGCGGCGATGTATGAAAAGCGCAGGCCGCGCTACGCGCGCTTTGCCGACCACATCGTCGATAACAACGGCACGGCGGAGAGCGCCGTGCGGCAGATCCTGGACGCGCTGAAATAGGCGGAGGGCGGGACGCAGGCAGAAAAGCCTGCGCCCCGCCCTTTCCCGCGGAGATCTGCGCGCCTATGGCATGGGGTACCGGGCGCGGCGCGCCGCCAGTGCGTCGTAGCGCCGCGCGCAGTGCCGCCAGTCGATCACGGCAATGCGCAGGGCGAGCGACCTCTCGCTTACCGGCAGCGGCGGCGCGGAAAGCGCCAGCAGCGCCGTGCCTGCGGCGGGTGCGCCGCCCTGCACGCCGATGAGCCAGAGCGCTCCGTCCGGCATCAGCGAGAGATATACCTGCCCGCCCGCGCTGCGGCGCAGCGCGTGGGCGAGCGTGCGCCCGAAGTCCTCGCGCCCGCCGAAATCGCGCAGAAGCGCGGCTTCAAATGGATTCAAAACAGACCACCTCGCCACAGGATATGCGCAGGGGGCGGCCGGCAGCACAAAAAAGCGGAAAGCCCTGCGGCTTTCCGCTTTCCATTTTGTTTATAATCAGATGTGGATGACCTTGAGCTCGCTTGCTTCAAACAGGCCGAGGCGCTTGCCGACGTTGACATACACCTGCGGGTCGCCGCTGGTGCAGATGACGAACTTGCCCTTCTTCTGGGGATTGAGCGCGTTTTGCCCGCCGAGATAAGCCTTGACGGCGTTCGCCTGCTCCAGCGCGGGGTTGATGAGGTGCATCTCGGGGTAGCATTCGCGGAAGTTTTCCTCCACGATGGGGTAATGCGTGCAGCCGAGGATCAGGTTTTCCACCTTTTCGCGGCTGAGGATATTGTCCACCTGGGTGCGGATCTCGGTGTTGATGTCGTGCCGGTTGAAGTCGCCGCGATCGACAAGCGCCGCGAGCAGGGGCGAACCCTTGCCGACCACATGGCATTCGGGCAGGCCCTGATGGATGAGCTCGGCGTACTTGCCGGAGGCAACGGTGAATTCCGTCGCGATCAGACCGACGCTCGGGAGCTTTTCGCGGATGACATACTTGGCGGCCTCTTCCACGATGCTGATGATCTGATAGTCAAAGCAGGGACGCAGGCGGTCCGCCATCGTGGAGATGGTGTTGCACGCGACCGCCGTGCACTTCACGCCGTTTTCGCCGAGGAACTGGAGCATGTGGCTGCTCAGCTCGAAAATCTGGTCGCTGGTCTTGTTGCCGTAGGGGCAATTGGCGCTGTCGCCGAAATAGATGATATCCTCACCGGGCAGGATGCGCTGCAGCTCGCGCACGACGGTCAGCCCGCCGATGCCGCTGTCCATCACGCCGATGGGGTTGCCTGCATTCAGCATAGGGAAAGCCTCCTTTTTTATTCTGCGCCTATTGTAACACGGGCACGGAGAAATGCAAGAGCCAAATCATACGCGCATTTTTTCGAAAGGCGGCAAAAGGGATTGCAATTTTTGAGGTATCTGCTACAATACTATCTGGTGAGAGTTGGGCTTTTTGCCCGCAGGCGCGCCGCGGGCGCGGCGAGAACGAAGGATAGAGGTTTGCAGAGACTATGACGATCTTCAACATCATTACGCTCTTCGGCGGGCTGGCGCTGTTTCTCTACGGTATGCGCCTGATGGGCGACGGACTGAAAAAGGGCTCGTCCGACGCGTTCAAGCGCGCCATGGAAAAAGTGACGAACAACCCGCTCGTCGGGTTCCTGCTGGGGCTTGGCGTGACGGCGGTCATCCAGAGCTCCACGGCCACCATCGTGCTGACCTCCGGCCTTGTCGGTGCGGGCGTGATGTCGCTGCATCAGTCCATCGGCGTCATCCTCGGTGCAAACGTCGGTACGACGGTCACCGGTCAGATCATCCGCCTGCTCGACGTCAACGCGGCAGAAACGTCGCTGCTGAACCTCTTTAAGCCCTCCACGCTTGCCCCGCTTGCCGCGATCGTCGGCATCGTCTTTCTCATGGCAGTCAAAAGCCGCAGGTCCGATACCGTCGGCTCGATCGCCATGGGCTTCGGCATCCTCTTCACGGGCCTTCTGAGCATGACGGCGGCAGTCAGCCCGCTGTCGGAGTCGGCGGCCTTTGCCAATATGTTCTACCAGCTTTCCGACCAGCCGGTGCTCGGCTTTCTGCTCGGCACAGGCGTCGCCTTCCTGCTGCAAAGCTCGTCGGCGACCATCGGTATCCTGCAGGCCATTTCCACGACCGGCGCGCTGACCTTTTCCTCGGTCTATGCCATCATCATCGGCGTCAACATCGGCGACTGCGTCACCACCGCCATCGTATGCTCCATCGGCTCCAAGGCCGACGCCAAGCGCACAGGCGTGATCCATATCCTCTTCAACATCGCAGGCTCGGTGCTCATTATCCTGGCGCTGCTCGTCCTGCACGGGTTCGGCGTGCTCGACCCGCTGTGGGACCGCGTGCTGACCTCCGGCGGCATCGCCAATGTCCACACCATCTTCCGCCTTGTCTCCGCCGTCGTGCTGCTGCCGGTGTGCGGGCAGTTTGAAAGACTCTCGCGCAGGCTTGTCAAGGACGATGTACGCCTCGGCGAGAATGTGGATCACGAGCTTTCGCTGCTGGATGAAAAGTTCTTCACCTCGCCCGCCATCGCGCTCTCCGGCGCGGCGGAGGCGATCACCACCATGGCGCGCCTTGCGCGCACGGGCGTGATGAGCGCAATGGATGTGCTGAACGAATACGACCGGCACGCCATCGACGTCATCAATGAAAACGAGGACCACATCGACAAGCTTGCCGACCATGTGGACAATTACCTTATCCGCCTGTCCCCCCACATGCCGTCGGGGCACGGCAGCGATCTGCTCAACTACTACATCCAGTGCTTCGGCGAGTTTGAGCGCATCGGCGACCACGCGGTGAACCTGACGGAAAACGCGCAGGAATTCATCGAGCGCAGCGCCAGCCTTTCCCCCGTGGCGCATCAGGAGCTTGGCGTGCTCCGGCAGGCGCTCAGCGAGATCCTGGGCTACACCTACAGCGCCTTTGCCGCGACCGACCGCGATGCTGCGCGCAGGATCGAGCCGGTGGAGGAGGTCGTGGACGACCTCGTCGCCACGCTGCGCGCCAACCACATCCGCCGCGTGCGCGATGGGCAGTGCACGGTGTACGCGGGGCTTACGTTCCTCGATATCCTCGTCAACGTGGAGCGCATCGCCGACCAGTGCTCGAATGTGGGCGTGTTCACGCTCTCGATGTTCGACGAGCACATCATGAACAACCACCACGACTATATCCAGGCGCTGCATCAGGGCAAGGACCCGGGCTTCAACCGCGCCTATCAGGAGACGCACGACAAGTACTTCGCCGAGCTCAGGCGCATTGAACGGGAAAAGTAAGGCACAGAGGAGGGGCGCCCGCGCGGACGCCCTTCCCTTTTTTTGCGCTGCGGCTTGCTTTTGCTGCGGCAGGCTGGTATAATGGCAAAAACCGTGATAGTTTGGAAAGGATAACCAATGATGAAAAAAATTCTCGACGCCATGCTTGCCGCGCTCGACCGCGGCGAACGCGTGGTGCTGTGCAGTATTTTCGCATCCTCCGGCTCCGCGCCGCGCGGCGCGGGCGCAAAGATGGCAGTTTTTGCCGACGGCTCCACGCTTGGAACGGTCGGCGGCGGCGCGGTGGAGCTGCGCAGCGCCGAGCGCGCGCGCGAGGCGATCCGGACGGGCGGCAGCGGGCTGAAAAGCTACGAGCTGCACCCAAACGACGTAAACGACATCGGCATGATCTGCGGCGGGCAGGTGACGGTCTACTTCCAGCTTTTCACGCCGGAGCAGACGGAGGATATCGCCGTGCTGCGCACCTGGCGCGCGCAGCTTTCGCGCAACGTGGATCTGTGGCTGCTGCTCGCGCTCGACGGCGAGCGCGTGAAGGAATTCCGCGTGCTCACGCGCGGCGGGATCCCGCAGGAAAAAAAGGAATATTTCACATCCCGCGCCATCTGGCACGGCGGCGTTTATACAGAGCCGCTCGCGCGCGCGGGCAGGGCCTGCATCTTCGGCGGCGGACATGTCGGGCGCGCGCTCGTGCCGGTGCTGGCGAATGTCGATTTCCGCGTGACCGTGTATGATGACCGCGAGGCGCTGGCAAAGCCGGAAAACTACCCCGCCGCCGACGAGGTCGTCTTCGGCAGCTTTTCCGATATTTCCGGGGTGACGCTCACGGCGGACGACTATGCCGTCGTGATGACGCCGGGGCATCAGGCCGACTATGAGGTCCTTGCGCAGGTGCTGCGCAGCAAGGCGGGCTATATCGGCTGCATCGGCAGCCGCGGCAAGATCGCAAAGACGAGGGAGCGCCTGCTGGCCGACGGCTTCACCGACGCGGACCTTGCGCGCGTCCATGCGCCTATCGGTCTGCCCATCCTTGCCGAAACGCCGGAGGAGATCGCCATCAGCGTTGCCGCTGAGATGATCGAGCACCGGGCGAAGCGCCGCTGAGGACCGCCGCTATGCAGATCGCACCGCTTTTGAAGATCGGGCGCGGCGTGACCGCGCTCATTGGCGGCGGCGGCAAGACGGCGCTGATGGAAACGCTTGCCGCGGAGCTGCAAAAAACAGGGCGCGTGATCATCACCACCACGACCCATATCCGCCGCCCCGCACAGTATGAGACGCTGACGGACGCGGATGAGGCGGCTGTGCGCGCTGCGCTCGCGCGCGAGCGCGTGCTCTGTGTGGCGGGGCGGGAGGAAAACGGGAAGCTCTGCGCGCCGCCGCTCGCGATGGAGGCGCTGGCGCAGCTCGCCGACTATGTCATCGCAGAAGCGGACGGCGCGGCGCAGCTGCCGCTCAAGGCGCACGCGCCGCACGAGCCGGCCGTTCCTGCCTGCGCGCAGCGCGTGGTCCTGGTCATGGGGGCGGACGGCATGGGACGGCCCATCCGCGAGGCCTGCCACCGCAGCGCGCTCTATGCGCGCCTTGCCGGTGTGAGCGAGGACGCGCCCGTCACGCCCTCGCTTGCCGCGCGCGTCGTGAACGCCGAGGGCTATGGCGACCGCATTTATATCAACAAGGTGGAGACTGCCGACGCGCTGGAGGCGGCGCAGGCCGTTGCGCGGCAGGTTTCCTGCCCGGTGGCTGCGGGCAGCCTTCACAGGAGGGTCTATCTATGCTTACGCTGATCCGCGGCGCCGGCGATATCGCCAGCGGCGCCGCGCTGAGATTGTGGCGCTGCGGCATCGACGTGGTGATGACCGACCTGCCGCGCCCGACGGCGATCCGCCGCACCGTCGCCTTTTCCGATGCCATCGTCCATGGGGAAACGCTCGTGGAGGATGTGCGCGCCGTGCGCGCGGAGGACGCGGTGCAGGCGGAAAAGCTCCTGCGGGAGGGAGTGCTTCCCGTTCTGGCCGATCCGGCGTGCGCCTGCCGCAATGAGCTTGCGCCTGATGCGCTTGTGGATGCCATATTGGCAAAGCGAAACCTCGGCACGGCGATCACGGACGCGCCGATCGTTGTGGGAGTGGGCCCCGGCTTCACGGCGGGAGAGGATTGCCACGCGGTGGTGGAGACGATGCGCGGGCATACGCTCGGGCGCGTCATCTACTCCGGCAGTGCGCTCCCGAACACCAACATTCCGGGCCTCATCGGCGGCTTTTCGGGCGAGCGTGTGCTGCGCGCGCCCTGCGGCGGCACCTTTACCGCGGCACACCGCATCGGCGATCTTGTCGAGAAGGGCGAGATCGTCGGCTTTGTTGACGGGACGCCCATGCGGTGCACCATCAGCGGCGTGCTGCGCGGCGTGCTGGACGACGGCGTGCGCGTCAGCGCGGGCATGAAGTCCGGCGATGTGGACCCGCGCGGAAGAAAGGAGTACTGCTCCAGCGTCTCCGACAAGGCGCTTGCCGTCGGAGGCGGCGTGGTCGAGGCGGTGCTCTATCTGAACGCCCGAGGGCGGAAGCGGCGCTGAGGACGGCTCTGCCGGCCGGGAAAGTGCAGAAATAAAGGGGGATGCTCTCTTTGAAAGGAAGCATCCCTCTTTTGCAATTGCCGGAGCGCGCCCTGCATGATTTCCGCTGTTCACCCGTGCCGGTAAATGCGCTTGTTGTCCAGCGCAAAGATGCGCTGGCTGAACTCGCCCGGCTTCAGCGGCTCGAGCGCCTCGCGGTAGATCTCCATGCGGCTGTCGATCTGGTCGATGAGCGACAGCAGCTCCGCCTCGGCGCACTGCGGCAGCACCGCCGCACCGAATTCCGGCGCACCGTGATGCGAGAGCAGCAGATGCTGCAAGAGCATGGACTTTTCCGCCGGAATGCCGAGCTGCGCGGCGGCCTCCGCCGCCTCCTGCGCGCCCATGACAAGGTGCCCGAGCAGCTGCCCGCAGACGGAGTAGTCCGTCACAAGCCCGAGAGGGGAAAAGCGAAACTCCCGCTCCTTGCCGAGGTCGTGCAGCAGCGTGCCTGCGAGCAGCAGGCTGCGGTCCACGGTGCCGGCGTACTGCGCGGCGAGAAAATCGGCAAGGCGCAGCATATTGAGCGTGTGCATCAGAAGCCCGCTGAGAAAGCTGTGATGCACGCTCTTGGCAGCGGGGATGGTGCGCAGCGCCGCTTCGTGGCGGCGCAGCATCTCCTCGCATACGGCGCGGTAATCCGCGTCCTCGATGGACGCGGTGATGCGCGTGAGCTCGGCGTAAGCGCCGTCGCGATCGATCGGCGCGGTGGGCACGAGCCGCGCCGTGTTCACGGGATCGTCCTCCCGCGCAAGGCGCAGCTGCGAAAGCGTCACCTGCGGCGCGCCGCGGTAATCCGACACGCTGCCGCGTATCTTGACGATCCTGCCTGCGTCGCCCTCGCCGACGGGACCGCCGTAGCCCCAGAACACGGCGTCGATCGTGCCCCCGGCGTCGGCGAGCACCGCGCTGAGAAACGGCTTGCCGTTTGCCATCGTGCGCGCGGAGGCGGAGGAGAGCAGATAAAAGCCCTCCACGTCCATGCCGCGCTCCATCTGCGCGACGGGAAGGTCATATTCCATCGTATCCCTCTTTTCTGCCCGCCGGATGCGGCGGGCGGTTCTTTGGTACCGGCGGCATTATAGCACATCCGGCGGAAAAACGCACGCGGTTTTTCACATCCTGCGCTGCGCGCGCTCCAGCCAGTCCCTGCCCTCGGTAAAGCGGGCGACGATGAACGAGACCACATAGTCGCCCGCGGAGTTGATCATTGTTGCGGGCGGATCGACAAGGTTGCCGATCGTCACGGCGATGGGGTAGGCGATCGCCATCTGCGTAGGGAAGAAAAGCGAGCAGATGATGTACTCGCCGATGTATCCGCCGCCGGGGATGCCGCTCATCGCCACCGAGCTGAACACCGCCGTGAGCAGAAGCTTGGCGGTCAGCCCCGCGCCCTCGAGCGGAATGCCGAACACGCCGAAGAGAAACGCGATCTTCAGCACGCAGCTGAAGCACGAGCCGTCCATGTGCATCGTGGCGCCCAGCGGCAGCACAAGGTCGGAGACCTCGCGCGGCACGCCGCTGTCCTCTGCCGCCTCCAGATTGGTCGGGATGGTGGCGACGGACGAGCAGGTGCCGAGCGCCGTGACCGCAGGGCGCAGGATGTGCCGCCGCATGACGGAGACGCCCGCCCTGCCGGCGCCGAAGCGCGCATAGAGCGGGAAGGCGACCAGCGCGTAGACAAGGCACAGCGGGTAATAGACGATCATCGCGCGGCCGTAGGCGGCGGTGATCTGTGCGCCGTAGGCTGCGACGAGCGAGGCGAAAAAGCCGAAAAACGCAATGGGTGCGTAGTAGGAGACCAGCGTGACGACCTTGAGCAGGCAGCCTGTCATATCCCGCAGCACCCTTGCCGTCAGGCAGCCGGGACCGCCGCTCAGATTTACGCCGAAGCCCGTGAGGATGGAGAAAATGATCAGCGGCAGCATTGCCCGCCGGGAGAGCAGTGCTGCGAAATCCTCCACCGTGAAAAAGTTTACGACCAGCTGCGCAAGCCCCAGCTGCTCATCGACCGTGCCCGCCGCCGCGCGTTCCCACGGCGTGAGCACCGGCGGGAAAAGCCGCACGCATAAGAGCATGATGAGCGCTGCGATCAGCCCGGTGATGACAAAGACCGCGAGCGTCGTTCCCATGATCCTGCCTGCGCGCGCGGGGCTTTTCATGCAGGCGATGGAGCTGGAAAGCGAGCAGAACACGAGCGGCACCACGATGCAGAACATCAGGTTGATGAAGATTGTGCCCAGCGGCGCAAGGCACTCAGCCTCCGGCCACAGCGCGCCGGTGACGCAGCCGAGCACGATGGCGAGCAGCATCGCGCCCAGGAAGCCGTAGGTGCGGAAAAACGAACGAGACATACCATTCCTCCCTCAAAAATGCGTTCGTTACACTATAGCGGGAGGACTTGGCCGAATATGCCGGAAGGGTCGGAAAAAAGGCGCGCCCGAATGGGCGCGCCTTCTGTGTGCCGGGCAGGCGGCGCGGCCGCCTGCCTGGCGTTATTCAAGCTCGAAGGCGCCGGTGTAAAGCTGGTAGTAGGTGCCCTTTTCGGCGATCAGCTTTTCGTGGCTGCCGCGCTCGATGATGCGGCCGTGGTCGAGTACCATGATGACGTCGGCGTTTTTGACGGTCGAGAGGCGGTGGGCGATGACGAACACCGTGCGCCCCACCATCAGCTGATCCATGCCGCGCTGGACGATGGCCTCGGTGCGCGTGTCGATGGACGACGTTGCCTCGTCAAGGATCATGACCGGCGGATCGGCGACCGCCGCGCGGGCGATGGAGATGAGCTGGCGCTGGCCCTGCGAGAGGTTGGCGCCGTTGTTGGAAAGCTCGGTCGCGTAGCCCTGCGGGAGGCGCGTGATGAAATCGTCCGCGCCGGCGAGCTTCGCCGCGGCGATGCACTCCGCATCCGTCGCATCGAGCTTGCCGTAGCGGATGTTGTCCATCACCGTGCCGGTGAAGAGATTGACGTCCTGCAAAACGATACCCAGGCTGCGGCGCAGGTCGGCCTTTTTGATCCTGCTGACGTCGATGCCGTCGTAGAGGATCTGTCCGTCGGCGATGTCGTAGAAGCGGTTGATGAGGTTTGTGATGGTCGTTTTGCCTGCGCCTGTCGCACCGACGAAGGCGACCTTCTGCCCCGGCTCTGCGTAAACGGAAACATCGTGCAGCACCTGCTTGTTCGGCTCATAGCCGAAGTCCACGTCGATCAGGCGCACGTCGCCGCGCAGCTCGCGGTAGCCTACCTTGCCGTTGTCGTTCGGGTTCTTCCACGCCCAGTGGCCGGTGTGCCGGCTGCTCTCGGTGATCGTGCCGTCGGGCGCGATGTCCGCGTTCACGAGCGTGACGAAGCCCTCGTCCGTTTCGGGCTTTTCGTCGATGAGCGAGAACACGCGCTGCGCGCCCGCGCCCGCCATGACGATGGAGTTGATCTGCTGGGAGAGCTGGTTGACGTTGCCGGTGAACTGCTTGGTCATGTTGAGGAACGGCACGAGAATGGAAATATCCAGCACCTTGCCGGAAAGGCTGATGTTCGGCAGCCCGATGAGCAGGAATACGCCGCCCACCAGCGCCAGAGCGACATAGAGCAGGTTGCCGATGTTGCCGATGATGGGACCGAGCACGCTCGCGTAGGCGTGAGCGCGGAAGCTGTCCTCGAAGAGCGCGCCATTGATCGCGTCGAACTCCTCGATGGAGCGCTGCTCGTGGCAAAAGACCTTGACGACCTTCTGCCCCGTCATCGTCTCCTGAATATAGCCCTCGGTCTTGGCGACCGCCTTCTGCTGGCGCAGGAAGAATTTGGCGCTGCCGCCGCCGATGCGCTTGGTGACGAGCACCATCAGCACGATGCCGCAGACGAGCACCAGCGTCAGCCAGAGGCTGAAATAGAGCATGATGGCGAACACGACCAGAACGATCGCGCCGGACTGGATGAAGGCGGGGATGGATTCATCGACGAGCTGGCGCAGCGTGTCGATATCGTTGGTGTAAAAGCTCATGATATCGCCGTGCTGGTGGGTGTCGAAGTAGCGGATGGGGAGATCCTGCATTCCGCCGAACATCTCCTGGCGGAGCTTGTTGAGAAAGCCCTGCGTCATATACGCCATCAGCTGCTTGTAGACGAGGATGGCAAGGATCGAGAGCACATACAGCACCACGAGCAGCGTCAGGATGGAGATCAGCTCCGGCTTTGCCGCCGCCCAGTCGCGCGAGACGTACCACTTCTCGATCACCTGGATGACATTCTGCACGAAAAGCGAGGGGATGGAGGACACGATCGAGGAAAACAGGATGCACGCAAACGTGACGGGAGCAAGCACGGGATAGTAGGAAAAGAGCTTTTTCACCGTGCGGCCCAGCATTTTCATGTTGTCGGCGCCGATGCCGGCTCCGCCATGAGGCCGGTTATGCTTCATGTTCTCCACCTCCGTTCGTCTGGGATTCATAGACCTCGCGGTAAATGGGGCTGGAGGCCATCAATTCGTCGTGCGTGCCCATATCTGCGATGCGCCCGTTGTCCATCACGAGGATGAGGTCGGCGTCCTGCACGGACGCGACGCGCTGGGCGATGATGATCTTCGTCGTCTCGGGGATATAGGTGCGGAAGCCCTCGCGGATGAGCGCGTCGGTGCGGGTATCGACCGCGCTGGTCGAGTCGTCGAGGATCAGGATCTTCGGGCGCTTGAGCAGCGCGCGGGCAATGCACAGCCTCTGCTTCTGCCCGCCGGAGACGTTCGCGCCGCCCTGCTCGATATAGGTGTCGTACCCGTCGGGGAAGGAGCGGATGAACTCGTCCGCCTGCGCAAGGCGGCAGGCCTCCTCCATCTCCGCGTCCGTGGCGCTTTCGTTGCCCCAGCGCAGGTTATCCTTGATGGTGCCGGAGAAGAGCACGTTCTTTTGCAGCACGACGCTCACCGCGCTGCGCAGCGCCTCAAGGCCGTATTCGCGCACGTCCACGCCGCCGACCCTGACGCTGCCCTCGGTCGCGTCGTACAGGCGCGGGATGAGCTGCACGAGCGTCGATTTGCTTGAGCCGGTGCCGCCGAGGATGCCGACCGTCATGCCGGAGCGGATATGCAGGTCAATGCCCTGGAGGGCAAATTTCTTCGCCTGCGCGGAGTACTTGAAGCTCACGCCGTCGAAGTCGATCGAGCCGTCCTTCACGTCCGTCACGGGATGCTCGGGGCTGGTGAGCGCGGGCTGCTCGCGCAGCACCTCGCAGATACGCACAAAGGACTCGTAGGACATCGTGAGCATCACATAGATCATCGAGATCATCATCAGCGACATCAGGATCTGCATCCCGTAGGTCAGCATGGCGGAGAGCTGGCCGACATCGATGGCCGTGCCGCCGCCCGTGATGATGAGCTTCGAGCCGACGTAGAGCACAAAGATCATGTTGAAATATACGCAGAACTGCATCAGCGGGTTCGTCAGCGCCACCACGCGCTCGGCGTAGGTGAAGTCCTTGGCGATATCGGACGAGGCGGCGGCGAACTTCTGCTTTTCGTACCCCTCGCGGGCAAAGCCCTTGACCACGCGCATCGCGCGCACGTTTTCCTCCACGGATTCATTGAGCTTGTCGTACTTGCGGAACACCGCGCGGAACGCGGGCATCGCCTTGCGCGCCACGGCGAGCAGACCAACGACCAGCACCGGGATGACGATGACGAAGGTCGTTGCCAGCGCGCCGCCCATGATATACGCCATGATGATGGCGAAAATGAACATCAGCGGCGCGCGCACGGCGATGCGGATGCACATCATGAACGCCATCTGCACATTGTTCACGTCGGTCGTCATGCGCGTGACGAGGGAGGCGGTGGAGAACCTGTCGATATTTTCAAACGAAAAGCTCTGCACGCGGGTGAAGATATCGTGACGGACATTTTTGGCAAAGCCCGCGCTGGCCCTGGAGCCGAGGTAGCCGCCTGCCGCGCCGCAGGCGAGCGACACGAGCGCCATCAGCACCAGAACGAGCCCCACGCGCACCACGCCGCTGAGCGCGGCGCCCGCCTTGACCTCGTTGATGAGATTTGCGGTGTAGAAGGGGATCAGCACCTCGATGGCGACCTCGCCGACCATGCACAAAAGCGTCAGTACGGTCGGCTTCTTGTATTCGCGGATGCACCCTGTGAATTGCCGGATCATATTCATTGGCAGCGGCCTCCTTTCTTGAGCGGCGGGCGGCACTCGGGCAGCCCGCCCTGTGCGATCATGCGGCTGCGCTGATTGTCAAACGTGTCGTGGATGGTGCGCAGCGCCCGGCAGAACCGCTCGCGCTCGTTCTCATCAAGCTGCTCGAAAAATTCGCGGAACTCCGCCGCGTCCTTTTCTAAAAAGCCCTTCACGTATTCGTCCGCCTTCGCGGTGGCGCGCAGGCGGATGACGCGGCGGTCGTCCGGGTCGCTCAGCCGCTCGGCAAAGCCGCCCTCGACCAGCCTGTCAACGAGCTTGCTCATCTGCTGCTTGGGCATGCGGGCAAAGTTGGCAAGCTCCGTCATCGTCATCGTGCGGCCGCTGCGGCGCAGCGACTGGATGCAGTAGTACATGTCAAGGCTGACGCCGTCGTTCAGCATCCGCTTGAACGGGCGGGCGAACCAGTAGTGCCACGCGGGGATGATATCGAGCAGCAGCTCCTGGGTCTCATTGGACTGCATGGACCGTTCTCCTTTCATCGGCAAAATTGTAAATAGATGTTGACTATCAACAGAAATCAACAGTGGTAAGAATACAACAATTAAAAACGAATTGCAATAGGCAGTTTGTGAACTTTTTGCGAAGAAATGCACCGGCGGTTTATGCCGCCGGCGCAGGGTAGGTCATGATTTTATTTTCGCGTTGCTGCGCAGCGTCCGCTCGCTGCGCGGGCGGTCCAGATACGCGCTGAGCAGGGTGCGGATCTCGCCGCGCGCTGCCTCTACCTCGGCGTGGAACGCGCGGGCGGAGACGCGCAGCGCGCCGTGACCGAGGATGATGACCTGCTCAGGCCCGTCGGAGGTCGCCACGCGCACGCGCCGCTCGCGGCGCAGCTCGTAGGTCGCGCGCTCGATGTAGGTGTCGGCGGTCTCCGCCTCCTTGGTGTAGACGACCTTGACGCCGTGCACCGTCTGCACGCTGCCGGGATTGCCCTTGACCTTATAGGCGTCGAACACGGCGATGACGCGGCAGCGGCGGAAGCCCTGATAGTTTGCCAGAATGTCGATCAGCGCGCCGCGCGCGGCGGCAATGTCCTGCGCGGCGAGCGCCTTGAGTTCGTCCCAGGCGAAGATGATGTTGTAACCGTCAACGAGCAGATACTCCGTTTCCTCCGTTTGCAGCGTGACGCTGTAGCGGTCGGCGAGCGAGGTGCGCGCGGGCTTTTTTGCCGGCTCGAACGCGCGGCGCTCCACCTTGCCGTAGGTGCGCTCGAAGATGTCCTGCAATTCCTTGTCTGCGGCGTACGCGCCGCCCGCGCCGACGCCGCGGCGGGGGGAGGGGTCGTCATCTTCTCCGTCCGCCGCCCCGGGGCGGCGGACGCTGCCGCAGTGGGCGTGCGCGGGGACCTCGTTCCACGGGACCGTGATGCTGCCGCCGTGGTCGCAGAAGACGGAGGACGAGGGATTCGCCGTGTCGCGTTCGGCGTCGTAGCCGAGCGATAAGACGACTTCGTCCTGATCCTGGCACGCCTCGTACCCGCGCACGGTGCAGCTCAGCTGCCCGCGCCCGCGGGTATAGGCGGCGACAGCGGCAAAGTAGTCCCGCAGCCCCCGCACGGGCGCAAAGCCCGTCAGCACGGTGCTCCCGCCCTCGTTCTGCGGCGGATCGACCGTCCCGCCCATGGCCTGAAGGTCGGTCATCGCGCGGCCGACGCATTCCTGCGGCACCTCAAGACGGAAGTCGTAGTACGGCTCGAGCAGTACGCTTTCCGCCTGCATCAGCCCCTGCCGGACGGCGCGGTACGTCGCCTGGCGGAAGTCGCCGCCTTCGGTGTGCTTCAGGTGCGCGCGCCCCGCGGCGAGCGTGAACTTCACGTCGGTGAGCGGCGAGCCGGTCAGCACGCCCGCGTGCTCACGCTCCAAAAGATGCGTGAAAATCAGCCGCTGCCAGTTGAGATCGAGCACGTCCGTCGGCACGCTTGACGCAAGCTGGATGCCCGCCCCGCGCGGGAGCGGCTCCATCAGAAGCTGCACCTCCGCATAGTGGCGCAGGGGCTCGAAGTGCCCCACGCCGAGCACGGGGGCTGCGATGGTCTCGCGATAGACGATGCTGCCCTCGCCGAAGGTCACGTCAAGACCGAAGCGGTCGAGAATGCGGCGGCGCAGAATTTCGAGCTGGATCTTGCCCATGAGCTGCACGTGGATCTGCCCGCAGCGCTCGTCCCAGACGATGCGCAGCATCGGGTCCTCCTCTTCCAGCTCGCGGAGCTTAGTGAGCGCACTGTGCGCGTCCGCGCCGTCCGGCAGGATGAGCTGATAGGTCAAAACCGGCTGCAAAAGCGGGGCGGATGCCTCCGCCTCCGCGCCAAGCCCGAGACCGACATAGCTGTGGCTGAGGCCGGTGACGGCGATGACGCTGCCCGCGTCCGCCTCCTCGAGCGGGCGGAATTTGATGCCGGAGTAGAGCCGCAGCTGATCGGCTTTTTCATTATGATCCTGATTTTGCGCGCGGTACGCGAGCGGCGCCTTCACACGCAGCGTGCCGCCCGTGACCTTGAGCCATGTGAGCCGCGCGCCCTGCGCGTCGCGCGAGATCTTAAAGACGCGCGCGCCAAAGGCTGCGGGGCGGTCCGGCTCGACGGTGAAGCGGTCTAGCGCGGAGAGCAGCGCTTCCACGCCCTGCATTTTGAGCGCCGAGCCGAAAAAGCAGGGGAAAACGGCGCGGTCCTTGATCATCCCGGCGGTCAGCGCGTCGTCGATCGCGCCGCGCTCCAAAAGCTGCTCGAGCGCCGCCTCGCCGCAGAGGGCGAGCGCCTCGCCCAGCTCCTGCTCCGGCGCGGTAAAATCGATGCACTCTGCGCCCAGCGCGGCAGTCAGCTGCGCCATCAGGGCGTCCTTGTCTGCGCCCGCCAGGTCCATCTTGTTGATGAAAAGGAACACCGGCACCCCGTAGCGCCCGAGCAGCCGCCAGAGCGTGCGCGTGTGGCTCTGCACGCCGTCGCTGCCGCTGATGACGAGCACCGCGTAGTCGAGCACGGAGAGCGTGCGCTCCATCTCGGCGGAAAAATCCACATGCCCCGGCGTATCGAGCAGCGTCAGCTCCGTGCCGCCCGCGGTGAGCATCGCCTGCTTGGAGAGAATGGTGATGCCGCGCTCGCGCTCGAGCGCGTCGGTGTCAAGAAAGGCGTCGCCGTGGTCCACGCGCCCGGGCCTGCGCAGCGCGCCGGAGGTATACAAAAGCGCCTCGGACAGGGTGGTCTTACCCGCGTCTACGTGAGCGAGGATCCCCAGTGTGACCTTTTTCATGGCGCGCCTCCTTTCAGCAGCGGGTCGGGCGGAAATGTCAGAAGGAAGCGCATCGTTTCGCGGTGCGCTTCCTTTTTTGCCGTGGTGCGGGCATGGGGACTCGAACCCCAACGCCGTAAAGCACGAGAACCTAAATCTCGCATGTCTGCCAATTTCATCATGCCCGCATATGGTCTTATTATATCATATCTCATTTGCAGCGGCAAGAAGAAAATTCGTTGCAATGCGCGCCGGTGCGATTTATAATAAAGCAGCGCGAGATCTATGACCGCGCGACACCGATCATGGGAGGACTCCGCCGTGCAGAACACCTATCCGGACTATTATCCGCTTTTCCATTGCATTGCCGGACGCTGCCGCCACAACTGCTGCATCGGCTGGGAGATCGACGTGGACGAGGCTTCCCTTGCCGCCTACGATCAGATCGGCGGCGAGATGGGCGAGCGCCTGCGCAAGGATATCGACCGCAGCGGCGAGACGCCGCACTTTATCTTAGGCGAGCAGGAGCGCTGCCCGTTTTTGAATGCGGACAATCTCTGCGACCTGATCCTGCACGGCGGAGAAGAGCTGCTCTGTCAGATCTGCACCGACCACCCGCGCTACCGCAGCTTTTTTTCCGGCCGCACGGAGATCGGCGTGGGGCTTTGCTGCGAGGAGGCCGCGCGGCTCATCCTGACAAAGCGGGACAAAACGGCGCTGCTCGTGACGGGCGAAGGCGCGCTGGAAGAAGAGGAGACTGCGCTGCTGGCGCTGCGCGGGCGGCTTTTGGAGGCGGCGCAGGAGCGCGCGCTTCCGATGGAGCGGCGGCTGGAAAACGTGCTGGCGCTCTGCGGCGCGCGCCTGCCGGACATCCCGCTTGCACGGTGGGCGGAGCTTTATCTCTCACTCGAGCGCATGGACGAAACGTGGACGGGCATTCTGGAAGCACTGCGGGAACACGCAAACGCGCTGCCGCTCGACGATTTTGCCGCGCATATGCACGGGAGGGAGACGGAGTACGAGCAGCTGCTCGTCTACTTCCTCTACCGCCACGTGCCTGCGGCGCTGGACGACGGGGACGTGTCCGGCAAGGCGGCGTTTGCGGTGCTGTCGGTGCGGCTGCTGGCATCGCTCGGTGCGCTGCATTTCCTGCTGCACGGGACCTTCACTGTGGACGATCAGATCGGGCTTTGCCGGCTGTACAGCGCGGAGGTGGAGTATTCCGACGACAATCTGAACGCGCTGTACGATGCGCTGATGTGAAAAATCCCCTGCCGCTCATGTACGGTAGGGGAAATTTTTGCGGCTGTGTTGATTCTTATGTAAACCTGTGGTATACTGGCGCTGTCGAAAACCGTCGAACATGGGCGCGTACGCCCGATCCCGGCAAAGGAGAACAAAAGAATGAAGCATACGGACTGGAAGAAAAGACCGCTGGCGGCGCTGCTGGCGCTGTGCCTTGCGCTGACGCTGTGCGTCCCGGCGCTGGCGGCGGGGGAGACGATGACGGCGGGCGCGGCGGCGCTTGCGCTGATCGAGGAGAGCGAGGGCTTCCGCAGCGAGAAGTATGCGCTCAACGGCAAGTGGTACATCGGCTATGGCACGCAGTGCGAGGCAGACGATTACCCGAACGGCATCACGCAGCCGGAGGCGGAGCTTTTGCTGCTGGGCAAGATCGCGGGCTATGAGGTCAAGCTGAATGAATTTTTCGCCCGCTACGGCGTCACGCCCACGCAGGGGCAGTTCGACGCGCTCATCAGCTTCAGCTATAACTTCGGCACGGGCTGGATGAGCGGGACGAGCGATCTTGTGAAGATCGCCCGCGGCGAGGTGAGCGCCACGCGCCTTGAAACGGCGCAGGCGTTCGGCGAATGGTGCCATGTCGGCGGCGAGGCGATGGGCAATCTCGCCTCCCGCCGGATGCAGGAGGCTGCGCTGTTCCTTGACGGCAGCTTTGCCGCCGCAGAGAATGAGTTTGCCTATCTGATCATCAAGAAAGAGAGCGGCGCGTCCTACGAAACGGACTTCCGCGTGTATCAGCGCGGCGCTGTCTACGGAAGCTTTCCCGCGATGGAAAAGCTCGGCTGCCGCTTCGCCGGCCTTCAGACGAATACGGGCGCGGCGCTGACGGAGAGCAGTATCGTTTCCGGCAACGCAACGGCGACGGCGGTGTGGACGCAGAACAGCTACAGCGGGCGGACGTATTCTGACGTGAAGGCCACGGACTGGTTCTACGACTATGTGATGGAGCTGAGCGCTGACGGCATCGTGAACGGCAACGACGACGGGACCTTCGCCCCCAACCGTGCCACCAGCACAGGTGAAACGCTCAAGCTCGTGCTGCTCGCCACGGGGCATAAGGAGCAGCAGCCCACGGGTAAGCACTGGGCGAGCGGCTACGGTACCTACGCCCTTTCGATGGGATATCTCGCCCGCGACAAGGCGGAGGCGCTCGACAGTCCCATCAGCCGCCTCGATGTGGCGCGCTTTGCTGCCAGGGCGCTGGGCTACGGTGCGTCGGGCGCGTCAACGCCCTTCGCCGACGTGGACGACGGCTACGTCACCGCACTTTACGAGGCGGGCATTTTCATCGGCTCGCAGGTGAACGGGCAGACGGTGTTCGCGCCGGACAGCAGCATCACGCGCGCCGAGGCGGCGACGATCGTGTGGCGCATCTATCAGCTCAGCTCGCTGAACCAGAAGCAGAAGATCTACTACAATGACTATGTGCTTGACGTGCTGGACGGCGTACCCGTCAACAGCTACGACAAGAGCGCGTTTTCCCGCAGCGGCAGCGTGATGTATTACAACGATCCGAGCGTGCGTACCCGTCTGGGCATCGATGTTTCGCAGTATCAGGGCGATGTGGACTGGACGGCGGTGGCGTCAAGCGGCGTGGAGTTTGTCATTGCGCGTGTGGGCGGCCGCGGATATACCGAGGGCAAGATCTACGCAGACAAGAAATTCCACGAGTACGCCGACGGCGCGGCGCGCGCGGGGCTTCAGGTGGGCGCGTATTTCTATTCGCAGGCGGTGAGTGCGGAGGAAGCGCGCGAGGAGGCGTATTACGTGCTCGAGCAGCTGCGCGGGCATACGGTCACCGGCCCTGTGGTCTTTGACTGGGAGGTCGTCGGTAAGTCGAGCGCCCGCACCTACGGCATCGAGACGGGCGTGCTGTGCGAATGCGCGAAGGCCTTCTGCGATATCATCCGCGCCGCGGGCTATGATACGATGATCTATATCACCAACTACGCGGGCTACGTCAAGTACGACCTCAGCGAGCTGACGGCCTATCCGCTCTGGTACGCTAACTACGATAAGGCTGCGCCGGAGTTCTACTACGATTTTGCCATGTGGCAGTATACGGATAAGGGCAGCGTGCCCGGCATTGAAGGCGATGTGGATATGGACCTGTGGTTCCTCCGCTGAAATGAACTGAAATGAAACAGAAAGCGCGAGCCTCCGGACGCTTCCGGAGGCTCGCGCTTTTCGCACCCGGTCAAGGGGAGAGAGCGGGCGCGCTCAGATGCTCTGCACGGCGCCGAGCCGGTATTTGTCCGCGTAGGCGCGGAATTTGCGGCGGAAATCGCCGCTCTCGCCGCGCGTTTCGCGCAGCGTCTCGTGCAGGCTCAGACTGTGGCGTGCGGCGTCGATGATGCAGCCGGCAATGTTGGAGCAGTGGTCGGAGGTGCGCTCCAGATCGGTGAGCAGGTCGGAGAGCACAAAGCCCGCCTCAATGCTGCACGTTCCCTGCTGCATGCGCAGGATGTGGCGTGTGCGCAGCTGTTCCTTGAGCGTATCGATGACCTCCTCGAGCGGCTCGATGTCGGACGCCGCGGCGGCGTCCTGCTGCTCGAACGCGCGCAGCGAGAGCGCGAGGATCTCGCGCACGGCGGCGGTGAGAACGGAAAGCTCCTGCGCGGCGGCGGGGGAGAAGGAAAGCCCCTTCGCGCGCAGCTCCTCCGCTGATTCCAGCACGTTGACCGCATGGTCGGAGATGCGTTCAAGGTCGCCGATGGTTTTGAGCAGCTCCGTCGCCTCCTCGCTTTCCGCGCGCCCCATCTTCTGCGCGCTGAGCCTGACGAGGTAAGTGCCGATGACATCCTCGTAATGGTCGCAGCGCTCCTCATCCTCCCGGATGCGCTGGGCGAGCTCGGGCGTGTAGGCGGTCAGCGTGTCCAGCGCGGCGCAGAGCGCCTGCACCGCGCACTCCGCCATCTCGCGCGCGACGGCGCGGCTGCGGCTCAGCGCGAGCGAGGGCGTGGCGAGCAGACGCTCGTCCAGCTCCACGGTCTGCTGGGCGCCGCCCTTGCCGTCCGGCACAAGGCGGACGGCAAGCCTTTCCAGCAGCCCGCCTGCGGGCAGCAGCATGGCGGTGCAGAGGATGTTGAACACCGAGTGTGCCACGGCGATGCCCGCCATGGTGGCCGGCTCGTCCAGCAGCGCGGGGGCGAACGCCGCGCGCACGATGCAGAAGGCCGTCAGCAGCACGGCAACGCCGATGACGTTGAACAGCAGGTGGACGACGGCGGCGCGGCGGGCGTTTTTATTCGTGCCGATGGAGGAGAGCAAGGCGGTCACGGTCGTGCCGATGTTCTGCCCCATGATGATGGGGATGGCGGCGGCATAGCTGACCGCGCCGGTGGTGGCGAGAGCCTGCAGGATGCCGACGGAGGCGGAGCTGGACTGGATGATGCCGGTCAGCACCGCACCGGCGAGCACGCCGAGCACGGGGTTTGTAAACGCAAGGAAAAGCTGCGTAAAGGCGGGTACGTCCTTCAGCCCGGCGACCGCGCCGCTCATCGTTTCCATGCCGAACATGAGCGTGGCAAAGCCGAGCAGGATAACGCCGGTGTCCTTTTTCCGGTTGTCCCTGCAGAACATGAAATAGATGATGCCGACGAGCGCCAGCACCGGCGTAAAGGAGCTGGGCTTTAAGAGCTTCAGCCACACGCTGCTGCCGTCAATGCCGCCGAGGCTCAGGAGCCAGGCGGTCACCGTCGTGCCGACGTTTGCGCCCATGATGACGTTGATCGCCTGGCGCAGCGTCATCAGTCCTGAGTTGACAAAACCGACGACCATGACGGTCGTTGCCGATGAGCTCTGGATGATGGCGGTGACGCCAAGACCCGTCAGAAAGCCCGCAAGGGGCTTCCCCGTCATCTGGTCGAGCAGCGCGCGGAGCCTGCCGCCCGCGCGGCGCTCGAGCGCCTGTCCCATCAGCGTCATGCCGAAAAGAAACAGGCACAGCCCGCCGAGCATCGTCAATGCGTTGAAAATATTCATGGCCTATCGTTCCTTTACTCTCTCGTTTCTCATTTGTGACCAAGTTAAAGCATAGCGGCGCTTTGTCAAATCCAACACCATGCTTTTGTAAAATCTGCGTAAAATCGGGGCGGCGCAGGCGGGGAAGCCGCCCGCGCTGCTTTTTGCGCCGCACGATGCGTAAAAATGGAAAAGGGTGCAAACACTATGCGGGAAGTCAGAAGCAAATTTGGTTTTCCGGAGGTTGCATATGAAAAAGGACTTTATCGACACAGGTGATTTTACCAGGCGGGAGCTGCTGGACATCATCGAGCTGTCGCTTGCCATCAAGCGGGCGATCGGAGCGGGCTACTACCCGCCCTTGATGCGTAATATGACGCTCGGTATGATCTTTCAGCAGTCCAGCACGCGCACGCGCGTTTCGTTTGAAACGGCGATGAGCCAGCTGGGCGGCCACGCGCAGTATTTGGGCCCCGGCATGATCCAGCTCGGCGGGCATGAGACCATCGGCGACACGGGCAAGGTGCTCTCGAGGCTCGTGGACGTTGTGATGGCGCGCGTCATCGAGCACAGGACCATCGAGGCGCTGGCTGAAAGCTGCGCGGTCCCCGTGCTCAACGGCATGTCGGATTACAACCACCCCACGCAGGAGATCGGCGACATGTGCACGATCATGGAGCATCTGCCGCAGGGCAAGCGGCTGGAGGACTGCAAGGTCGTCTTTGTCGGCGACGGGACGCAGGTGTGCGCGTCGCTCG
>DHMW01000109.1:0-6620 GCA_002405995.1 Oscillospiraceae bacterium UBA4632 | reverse complement strand
TTTGTCCAGTACGGCCCGCAGGGGCACCAGCTGAATGAGCAGCACAAGACGATCATGAAGAATAACTGCGCGCTCTCCGGCGGCAGCTTCCTCGTCACCGATGACCGCGAGAGCGTGCGCGGCGCGGACTTCATCTACACGGACGTGTGGTACGGCCTCTACGAAAATGAGATGCCGAAGGAGGAGCGCGTGCGCGTCTTCCATGACTATCAGGTCAACCGCGAGCTGATGCAGCTGGGGAGCCTCGGGTGCAAATTCATGCACTGCCTGCCCGCCACGCGCGGCGAGGACGTGACCGACGAGGTCGCGGACTCTGACGCCTCCCTCTGCTGGGAGCAGGCGGGCAACCGCCTGACGGCGATGCGCGGGCTGCTCGTCTACTTTACGCGCTGCCGCCATGAGCCGAGCGGCCTTCAGATCGCGGCGGCGAAGGAAGAGCTTGATAAAGTGCTCTGCGACAAGCTCGGCTGCGAGGAGAGCTGCTGCGGCGTTTCGAAGACCGAAAAGAGCTGATCCCTATGGAGAAAAAGCAATTCCGGCTTTCGGATGTGGTCCTGTCGGTCATCTGCGTGGTGTTCGTCGCCGAGGCGGCGGCGCCGGTCGCGTCGATCGGCAACAGCCAGTATTTCTGGTGGATATTCATGATATTGGCGTTTCTGCTGCCCTACGGGCTCATCGCCGCCGAGCTCGGCACGGCCTACGCGGGCGACGGCGGGCTCTATGACTGGATCCACACGGCGTATCCGGACGGGAAATGGGCGGCGCGCGCGTCGTGGTACTACTGGATCAACTTCCCGCTGTGGATGGCGTCACTGGCGGTGATGTGCCCGGAGCTGATCGCGTTCATCACCGGCTGGCAGGCAGGACCGCTGGCCTCGCTCATCATTCAGCTCGCCTTCGTCTGGACCGTGACGCTCATTGCCTGCTACCCTGTGTGCGACAGCATCGTGATCCTGAACGCGAGCGCCGTCATCAAGATCCTGCTGGCGGTGCTCGTGGGCGCGCTGGGCATCTGGTATGTTGCCCGAAACGGCTTTGTCAACGATATGGCGGCGCGGACGTTCCTGCCGTCGTTCGACCTGGCGAGCCTTTCGTATATCTCGGTCATCCTCTTCAACTTCCTCGGCTTCGAGGTCGTGTGCACCTACGCCGGCAGCATGAGCGACCCGAAAAAGCAGATCCCGCAGTCCATCATCACCGGCGGCATCGTTATCGCCGCCATCTACCTCTTTTCGGCGTTCGGTATCGGCGCAGCCGTGCCGGTGCGCGAGATCAGCGTGGATTCGGGCCTGATCGACGCGGTGTCGCTCATCCTTGGGGGCAGCGGCGGGATGCTCGTGGGGCTTACGGCGCTTTTGTTCCTTGTGACGCTGTTCGGCAACATGATCTCGTGGTCGATGGGCGTCAATTCCACCGCCGCGCTCGCGGCGGACCATGGCGACATGCCGCGTGTGTTCGCCAGACGCTGGGAGAAAAACGACATGCCCGTCGGCGCGGCGGCCACGTCGGGTGTCGTCGCATCGGCGGTATGCATTCTGGGCGTGCTCATCGAGATGGCGTCGCCGGATTCGTCGCTATTCTGGAGCTTTTTCGCGCTGAACCTTGTGATGCTGCTTTTGAGCTACCTTCCCGTGTTCCCGGCGTTTTTGAAGCTGCGGCGCACGGATGCGAAGACGCCGCGCCCGTTCCGCGTGCCAGGGTCTCCGGCGATGCTCCGCTGTATCGCCTATGTCCCCATGGCGCTTATCATGGTTTCTATTATTTTCACGGCGGTGCCGCTGTCGTTTGACGAAGAAACGCTTGCAGCATTTCTTCCCATTACGGCCGGCTCGCTCATCAGCATTGCGATCGGGGAGATCCTGATCGCCGCGCGCACCCAAAAATCATCATGAACTGTTGAGGAGGCAGAACCATGGCAAAACGCATCACCGGCACAACGCCGAAGCAGGACGGGTACCGTATGCCCGCTGAATTTGAGCCCCAGCAGGGCGTGTGGATGCTCTGGCCCGAGCGCAGCGACAACTGGCGCGACGGCGGCAAGCCCGCGCAGCGGGCGTTTGCCGATGTGGCAAGCGCCATCGCAAGATTTGAAAAGGTCACGGTCGGCGCATCGGTGCGCCAGTACCAGAACGCGCGCGCCAAGCTCCCGCCGGAGGTCCGCGTTGTGGAGCTCGAGAGCGACGACGCCTGGGTGCGCGACTGCGGACCGACGTTTCTTGTGAACGGCAAGGGGAGCCTTCGCGCGGTGGACTGGGAGTTCAACGCCTGGGGCGGGCTTGCGGACGGGCTGTACTTTCCCTGGGACAAGGACGACCAGGTCGCGCGCAAGATCTGCGAGCTCGAGGATGTGGACTCCTACCGCACGGAGGGCTTCGTGCTCGAGGGCGGCTCCGTTCACGTCGATGGCGAGGGCACGGTGCTGACAACGGAGATGTGCCTGCTCTCCAAAGGCCGCAACCCCGACAGGAGCAAGGAGGAGATCGAGCGGATGCTCTGCGAGTATCTCGGCTGCGAGAAGGTGCTGTGGATCAAAGACGGCATCGACCCCGACGAGACGAACGGGCACATCGACGACGTGGCGTGCTTCGTCGCGCCCGGCGAGGCCGCCTGCATCTGGACGGAGGACGAGAGCCATCCCTTCTACGCGCAGGCGCAGGCGGCGTACAGGTTCCTGAGCGAGGCGACGGACGCCAGGGGCCGCAAGCTGAAGGTCCACAAGCTCTGCCTGACAAAGGAGCCGTGCCTGCTCCAGGGCGCGGACACCATCGATGCCGTGGAGGGCACCATCCCCCGCAGGGACGGCGAGGTCAGCATCGCGTCGTATATGAATTTCCTCATCGTCAACGGCGCGGTCATCCTGCCGCAGTACGGCGACGAGAACGATAAGCTCGCCGTCGATCAGGTGCAGCAGATGTTCCCTGACCGAGAGGTCGTGCCCGTGCAGACGCGCGAGGTCGCCTTCGGCGGCGGCAACATCCACTGCATCACCCAGCAGCAGCCCGCGGCAAAGAAGTGAAAAGGAGCGCCGCCCGCACAGTCTCTGTGCGGGCGGCGCTCACTCAAACGAGCTGTTCCCGGGCAATACGGATGAATTCGGTAATGACGCTCCGTTGGTACGAGCGGCTGTGGTAGCCGAAGTGCATGGGGCAGCGCGCGGGGAAAATTGGCGACGGCAAGATCGATATCACTGATTACCGGTTTTACAAGTGGGGCTGCATCTGTTATAATAGCGGTACGATAAAAGAGAAAGAACGGTGAGGATATGACGGCGATCCTTCTTTTCTGCGCGGCGCTGCTCGCCTGCGTGCTGCTGGGGGCGAACGTCCTGTACGCGCTGGCGGCGGGACTGGCCATTTTTGTGCTGCACGGCAAAAGACAGGGGTTTTCGTGGCGGGCGCTCGGGGAAATGATCGTTTCGGGCGTAAGGACCTCGGCAAGCGTGCTGCTTGTTTTTCCGCTCATCGGGATGCTGACGGCGTTCTGGCGCGCGTGCGGCACGCTGCCGCTGATCATCTGCTGCGCGGTGGATCTGATCCGCCCGGAGGTGCTGCTGGTGATGACGTTCCTGCTCAACTGCGCCGTATCGGTCCTGACGGGGACGGCGTTCGGCACGGCGGCGACGATGGGCGTCATCTGCGTGAGCGTGGGCGTTTCCATGGGCATGGATCCGGCGCTGCTGGGCGGGGCGATGCTCGCCGGCGTCTACTTCGGCGACCGCTGCTCGCCGGTATCGACGAGCGCGCTGCTCGTCAGCGAGCTGACGGGCACCGACATTTATGACAATATCCGCCGAATGTTGAAAACGGCGCTCGTGCCGTTCCTTGCCAGCTGCGCGGTCTATGCGCTGCTGGGGCTGAGAGGGAACGGCGGCGCGGGCACGCGCGAGCTGTGGAGCTTTTACGGGCGCGAGATGGCCCTGCACTGGGCAATGTGCATTCCGGCGGTGCTCATTTTTGCGCTGGCGCTGCTGCGCGTGAAGGTCAAGCGCGCAATGGCGGCGAGCATCCTTGCCTCCGCGCTGCTGTGCGCCTTCCTGCGGCGGCTGGACGCGCTGGCGATCCTGAAAACGGCGATCTTCGGCTATACGGCGGCGGATGCGGAGGTCGGCGCGATGCTCAACGGCGGCGGGATACTGTCCATGGTGCGGCTGATGCTCATCATCACGATCTCGTCGGCGTATGCGGGGATCTTCAACAAAACGGGGCTCCTTGAGGGGCTCTGCGGGCGCGTCGCGGCGCTGAGCAGACGGACCACGCCGTTTTTTGCGATGCTGTTGACCTCTGCCGCCGCGGGACTTGTCGCCTGCAACCAGACGCTGACGATCATCCTGACGCATCAGCTCTGCGCGCAGATCGGGCAGGACGGGCGCGAGGAGGCGATCGGTCTGGAGAACAGCGCGGTAGTCCTCGCGCCGCTCGTGCCGTGGTCCATCGCCGGAGCAACGCCGCTTGCCGCCGTCGGCGCGCCGGCGGCAAGCCTGCTGCTGGCGTGCTATCTCTATCTGCTGCCGCTGTGGACGCTGCTGCGGTGCACGGTGGGGCGGCCGAATGGGACGAAGCGGGCGTGAATCCCCCAATGCGCGGGAAAAACGCGGAATGAGAGGGTAAGAACGGCGGAAGGGCTGCCCCCGGGAACGGGAGCGGCCCTTCTGCATATCGATCTGCGGAGGCAGTGCCCTACGCCTGCGGCGGACGGTCCGGCGCGGGGGGACGGCTGTCAAGTACGGTGATGAGCGCGCTTGCCGACAGCGTGAGCGCCGAGCCGAGCAGAATGCGCGGCGTGAGCGTTTCGTTCAGCAGCAGCGCGCCCACGAAAATGCTCGTGATCGGCTCGAGGGTGCTGAAAATGGCGGCGCGCTGCCCACCGACGAGGAACGTGCCCTGCTGGAAAAGCACCGCCGCGCCGACGCTGAGCATCAGCGAAAACAGAAGGGCGGCGCACCAGCCGCGCGCGGTCTGCGGCAGGCGGAGCTGGCGGGTGAGCAGACAGAGCGCGAGCATACACGCCGAGCAGATGAGCGCAAGGTAAAAGCTCATGCGGAAGCCCGAGACCTCGCGGTGGCGGAAATGGGCAAGGAGCAGGATATAGGCCGCATACGCGACGCCCGAGGCGAGCGCGATGACCGCGCCGAGAGGATCGACGCTGCCGCCGCCGTCAAAGAGCAGCAGGATGCCGAGCGTACACAGCAGCGTGCAGAAAACGGCGCTGCCGCGCGCCCTTTCGCGCAGCAGGAGACCGCCGAGCACCACAAAGACCGGATAGGAAAAGTGGAATACCGCCGCCGTGCCGGAGGCAAGATAACGGTAGGATGTGAACAGCAGCACGGGCGTGAGGCACGCGCCCACCGCGCTGGCGGCGGCGACCTCGCCCAGTGCGCCGCGGCTGATGCGCAGTCCGCCGCAGCGGTGCGCCAGCAGCGCGAGCAGCGGAAGAGAAAGACAGTTGCGCAGCAGCACAAGGCTCATCGGCGTGACGCCCTCGGCGTACAGCGCGCTGGCGCCCAGCGGCATACAGCCGTAGATCACGGCGCTGAGAATGATGAAAAGACGGCCCTTGAGCTGGCTGCGGCGGTCCATGGTGCTCCCTCCCTGCAAACGGCGATAACACAGTTATCATACCCGCTGCGCGCCGCGCGGTCAAGAGCGGATCCGGGCCGCGTTGACAAAAGCTGCCGCTGCTGGTATGATTTTCCGGACAAAGTGCGCCGTGCGCTGTGCGCGGGCGAGAAAGAGAGACCTTGCCATGTTCTTTTATGTCAACCCGATCCTGATCGCTGCGGCGGTGCTGCCGGCGCTGTTTCTGCTGCGGTGCGTCTACCGCGCCGACCGGCTGGAGAAGGAGCCGCCGCGCCTGCTCGCCTCGCTCGTGTTCTCGGGCATCCTTGCAACGTTTGCCGCCCTGATCGCCGAGCAGCTCGGCGAGGCGGTGCTGGGGATGCTGCTGCCCGCCTATTCCACGGCGTATAACGCGCTGCTGTACTTTGTGGTCGTGGCGCTGTCGGAGGAGGGCTTCAAGTACCTGCTGCTGAAAAAGCGGACGTGGCGCTCCCCGGACTTCAACTGCCAATTCGACGGCGTGGTGTATGCGGTGTTCGTGTCGCTGGGCTTTGCCCTATGGGAGAATATCAGCTACGTGGCGATGTACGGGCTTGGCACGGCGGCGGTGCGCGCGGTGACGGCGGTGCCGGGGCACGCATGCTTCGGCGTGTTCATGGGCGCGTTCTACGGACTCGCCAGGCGGTATGCCAATTTCGGCGACTGGGGGAAAGACCGCCAGTGCCGCCGCCTTGCGGTCGCGGTGCCGGTGGTGCTGCATGGGGCGTACGACTTCATCGCAACGCTGGAGTTCGACGGCTATGCGTGGATCTTCGTCGTGTTCGTGGCGGCGCTGTTCCTTGCGGCGTATCGGATGATCAAAAGGCTCTCGCGCGATGACCGCTTCATCGACGGCGATGGCTATTACCGCTATAACGGCCCGGAGCTCTGAAAGAGCTTTGCTTAAAGCTGGCGCCCGCTCCATTACGGAGCGGGCGCTTCTTGCGCTGTCAACGATCCTGCGCTTCGCGGAGCGCCCTGCCTTTTTGCGGTGTTACCTGCGGTGCTGCTCGAACCAGCCGGTGA
>DHMW01000065.1 GCA_002405995.1 Oscillospiraceae bacterium UBA4632 | reverse complement strand
CAGATGTAGACGTAGTCGGCGTCCTCGGGGATGTCGAGGTCAGAGCAGTCGGGGATGTAGCTGTAGTTCTTGTCCTTGCTGGAGGCGGCGACGATGACCTCGCCGTACTTCTTGGCTTCCTTGATCGCCTTGCTGGACCAGGCGCCGGTGTCGATGTAGACGGCCTTGCCGTTCTTCATCAGGTTCCAGGGCACCGCCGCGAACTGCAGCGTCGCGCCGCCCTGAATGAACAGGACCTTGTAGTTGTCGGGGATGCCCATCAGCTCGCGCAGGTCGGCGTCCGCCTCGTCGATGATCTGCTGAAAGACCTTGGAGCGGTGGCTCATTTCCATGACGCACATGCCGCTGCCGCGGTAATTCATCATCTCGTCACGGATCTCCTCCAGCACGGGCTCGGGCATCATGGCGGGACCGGCGGAGAAATTGTAGGTGCGGTTGTACTTCATCTTGGTGTTCCTCCTGAAAGTTGTTTTTTGGCGATCATGACAGAATTTTCACTTTTTGACGACTACAGTATAGTATAACGGCGGCAGATAATCAATAGAAAAAAGAAAATGCCTTATTTATTTTAAGGCAAGTGAACAAAAAGTTTGCTTTTTAACAGTGCAGCGGCACTGCCGCATCGCGGCACAAAAAATTATTGACAAACGATAATTTTGCTGCTATGCTGTGCGTAAAGAATTATCGAAAAACGATAATTTTATAGGAGGTGCGATATGAAACAAAAACGGCTGAAGCGGCTGCTGGCGGCCGAGGCGCTTCTTTGCGCGGCGGCGGTGGCGGTGCTCCGCTTCTTGGAAGGCGCAGCGTTTTCGCTTGCCGATTTTCCCGCAGGCATCATCGGACAGGAATTGACGGCGCTGGCCGGTACGGGGCGCGTGGGCTTTGCGCTGGCGCTCACGCTCTATGCGGCGCTCGTGCTGCTGCCCGTCTATGCGCTCGTGCGCCTGTCCGGACGCCGTGCGCTTGCGCCGGAGGATGCGCTCATCGGCGGTACGGCGGCCGCCGTCGCCTGCGCGCTCGTCCCGCGCGGCTGGGTGCGCTACTGGGATACGCTGTCGGAGCAGCTTCTGCCAAGGCTCGCGTGGCAGTGGCTCGTCCTGGCGCTGCTGGCGGGCTGGGTGGTGCTGCGGCTGCTGCGCAGGCTGTCCGGCGGCGATACGCCGGAGCTTTTGAAGCTTTTCCGCGCGCTGCTCGCCCTTGCGGCGGCGTATTTTGTTGCTGCGGTCTGCTTTGCGGGGTTCGCCGGCCTGCTCTCCGCCATCGATACGCTCAGGGCAGATAACACCGCCTTTACGACGGGGACATCCCTGTCATCGATGGTTGACATAACGGGTTCGAGAAGCCTTGCGTTCAGCTATGCTGTCCTCGCGCTGCGCTTCGCGGCGGAGAGCATCCCCTCGCTCTTCGCCGCGGCGGCGGCGTATCTCGCCATCGGGCTTCTCGACACGATGGAGGGCGGCGCGTTCACACAGGCGAGCGCCGCTTGCGCGCAGAGGCTCGCCGCGTGGTGCGTCAGGGCGCTGAAGGTCAGCGTGCTGTTCGCGCTTGCAGTCAATGCGCTGCAGGCGGTCTGCGCGCCGCTCATCCTCAGCAGCAGTATTTCCATCCGCCTGCCGGTCTTTGAGCTGTGCTTTGTGCTTGCAGCTCTCCTCGGTGCACGGCTCATCGCCTCGAACGTCGCGCTCAGGACCGAGAGCGACCTCATCATATGAGGGTGCGGCCATGGCGATCACGGTACATCTGGACGAGGCGCTGAAGGCGCGCGGCATGACGAGCAGGGAGCTCTGCGCCATCGTAGGCATCACGGAGGCAAATCTATCCATCCTGCGCAGCGGCAAGGCCAAGGGCGTGCGCTTTGCGACGCTCAACCGCATCTGCTGCGCGCTGGGGTGCGAGGTGGGCGATATCCTGCAATGCGACGGAGAATTGGAGGCAGAACATGAAGAGTAACAAAAAGACCGCGCTCGTCTTCCTCGCGATCCTCGCGGCGGTTTTTCTGATCGCGCTGCTCGACGGCGGCGCGGTGCAGTCCGCCGCAGACGGCGAGGAAAAGGGCACGCTCATCGGCGCGTTCGTTTCGGAACAGGACCTCGACACCGGCGGCGATATCGAGGTCACGGCGACGGGCAGGCTCCAATGGAGGGAGGGACGGCTCTACGCCGAGCAGACGGGGAAGAGCTGGTGCTTCCCGGATATTTCCGGGGGCGGCGGCATCTTCTGCGCGCAGCTGAGCGCGGAGGGCACGGACTATCCCACCGTTGTGAACTTCGGTGATCTCGGCAAGGCGAAAAGCAAGGTCAACGTCAACGACGCGGACGGCGTCCGCACGGTGGACGTTTCCCTCTCCGGCGAGGTCTATAGCTGCGTTGGGGATACCGTTTTCCATTGCTACCCCATCTACCAGCTGCCTGACAGCCGCGTCTACCTGACGCGCGGCAGCAGCTTCGGCACATCCGGGGACAGGGACGGCGAGAGCACGACCTTTACGCTCTCAAGCGACAGGACCGTGACGGTTGACGGAAGCTCCGAGCGCACAAAGACTGAGGTGAAGATCACCGCCGTTGTGCGTCCGACGCCGACGAAGTTCACCGTCGCGCACATGGACGAAAACGACCAACTTTTGAAGCTCGAGGAGTTCGCACCCGACGCGCTGCCCGAGTCCATCACCGCAGCAGACGGCGCGGCGTACCTCATCGGCACGAGCTATGGTGCGGGCAGCGGCGGCGAGACGGCGGAATACGGCATTTGCAGCCGCAGCGGCAGCACGCCGGATGCGACTTATTCGGGACTGGATACGTTTGCGTATCGGGATGGCAGGCTCAAAGCCGTCAGTATCCGCGTCAACTGGAAGGAGGGAGCGGCATGAAACGACTGATCGCCTTCGCGCTGGCGCTTGCGGCGGTGTTCGGCGTGAGCTTTGCGCTCTACCGTCCGGAGCTGAAGGATGCGGCGCAGGAGACTGCGGCGGACGAGTGGGTCGGCTGGTTTTTCGCGCTTGAACCGGTTGATGGACGGCTGTGGGCAGAGAAAACGGACAGCGGCTATGATTTCGGCGTACCCGGCGTGCCGCTGTTTGTGACCATCACGGAGATTGAGCCCGGTGATCCGGATTACGTAGAGGGCTCAGAGTTCAACTGTTCTATCGGCGAGGCCGTGTCCGACGAGGTCGTGGGCAGCGGAATGAACGTCAAGGTCGGCGACAACGGCGACCGCTACGAGATCGGCGGCGACATCATCCTTGACGCGCAGAACAGGGCGGTGCTGTATGAGTGCGGCGTTTACCGCACGGCGGCGGGCGAATACTATGCCGAATGGACGAAGGACGGATACGGCGGACCGGGCTTCAGCCTGAGCCAGACGCGCTCGGCTGAGTGGACGGTGAACGGTGAAAAGCGGAGCCGCTCGGTCAGCGTCAGTGTGTCGCTCGTGGAGCATGCGGCGGCGGAAGCGGTCACGCTTGCCTGGATGGATGGGGAGAAAAACATCCTGTCGCGCACGGAATATACCGCCGACGCGCTTCCCGAGACGCTGACCGCGCCGGAAAACGCGGTGCTGCTCGTCGCGGCGCTGCGCAATGCGGACGGCACGGTCACGCGCGGGGCGTACACCGCCGATGGGGAGGAACGGTCGGTCCGGCTGTATGTCCCGTCGGAAATGGAGGGGCTGCTCAGGCACTGCGATATCCCGCTCGACTGGGGCGAGGGCGGCGGTTAAGACTTTTTTAATAAAGAAACCGCTAAGAAATTGTTGCCAAGCGGATGATTTGCGTGTAATATGGGGAAGGATCAAGAGAGCCCGAGGGAGGAGCCTGCCATATGCGCGCTGACGGAGTAAGAGTAAAGAACACTTCTGCGATCGTTTCGGCGATCCCCTATATCATGCCGAAGCGCTACGATGCGCAGAACTTCATCACCGAGTACGCCGATATGGAGGTCCTGCGCCGCTATATTCAGGAAAAACGGCGCGAGGGTGTGCGCATCCCCTACATGGCGCTGATCCTCGCCGCGTATTTCAAGGCGTACCAGGAAAATCCCAAGATCAACCGCTTCATCATGAACCGCAGGATCTACCAGCGTAATCATTTCTGCGTCAGCTTCGTCATTCTCAAGAACCGCGCCGACGGCACGCCGGACGAAACGGCCATCAAGGTCTTTTTTGAGGATGGGGACGATGTGCTCTCCATCAACCGCAAGATCGAGCAGGCGGTGGCAAAGAACCAGGCGGCTGCGCACAACAACAATACCGATAAGTTCGCCAACTTTATGTTCTCGCTCGCGCTGCTGCCGCGGCTCGTGGTGGGGCTTGCCCGGCTGATGGACCGCTGGGGCCTGCTGCCGCGGAGGATCATCGATCTCAGCCCCTTCCATACGAGCCTGTTCATCACGAACCTTGCCTCGATCAACACCAGCGCCATCTACCACCACTGCTATGAATTCGGCACAACGGGCGTGTTTGTCTGCATGGGCAAGCCTGTGGCAAACTATATCAGCGGCGAGTACCGCAAAAAGCTCATCCCGCTCTCCGTCGTGATGGACGAGCGCATCTGTACAGGGCATGAATACGCGCTGTTCTGGGCGAGCCTCCGGCGTTATCTCAAGCATCCGGAGCTGCTGGAAAACAAAAAGGAAGGCTGAAAAGCCGCTGTCGGCAAGACGGTAAAATTCAATTTCCCCGAAACAGGCATGACCCCGGTCATGCCTGTTTTCAGCAAAATAAAAGCCGAGATATCCGAAGCTGAACGGCGTCCATTGCTCGGACAGCAAGACCCTTCTGACGGACATCCTCCGTGCCGAATGGGGCTTTTCTGGGCTGGTGGTCACCGACTGAGGAGTCATGAACGACCGTGGCATCCCGCAGCACGAGATCGAGAGCATTGCAAGGATCCTTTTGCCAGACATTCTCGCCTACTATGAGAGCGCGAAGGGGCAGCGGGAGTTTGCCGAATGGAAAGCAGCGCGGGGCGCGGCAAAAGCAGACAAAGACAGCAACGGCGAGAGCGCCGCCTGACGAAAGATATAAGACAAATTCAAGGGGTATATACTCCTGAAGCAGCATGG
>DHMW01000049.1:9406-11790 GCA_002405995.1 Oscillospiraceae bacterium UBA4632 | reverse complement strand
AACGAGCAGACCGGCGAGGTGACCTTCACCAAGGGGGAAAAGCAGCCGCTCGAGGCGGACGCGCTCATCGTGGACGAGACGTCGATGGTCGATCTTGCGCTGATGCGCGCGCTGCTGGCGGCGCTGCGCCCCGGCTGCCGGCTCGTCCTGGTCGGCGACCCCGACCAGCTGCCGAGCGTCGGCGCGGGGAACGTGTTTTCCGACCTCATCCGCAGCGGGCGCATCGCGGCCGTCGCCCTGCGGGATATCTTCCGCCAGGCCGAGCAGTCGATGATCGTGCGCAACGCGCACCTTGTCAACACCGGCATGCCGCCGCAGCTCAAAAACGCCGCGGCGAACGACTTTTTCTTCCTCCCCCGGCGCGACAGCGTGCGGCTGGTCGAAACCGTGGTCGAGCTGTGCAAAACGAGGCTGCCCGACAAGATGGGCATCCCCACGGAGGAATTGCAGGTGCTCACCCCGACCCGCCGCGGCGACGCGGGCACGCGGTCGCTCAACTTTGCTTTGCAGGCGGCGCTGAACCCGCCGCAGCCCGGCAAAAAGGAGCGCCGTTTCGGCGAGCTCACCTTCCGCGAGGGCGACCGCGTCATGCAGACGCGCAACGATTACGACGTCGTCTGGCAGAAGGAGGACGGCACCGCCGGCATGGGCATCTTCAACGGCGACGTCGGGCACATTGCGCGCATCGACCCGAGCGGCGAGCTTTTGGAGATCGTCTTTGACGACCGCACCGCCGTCTATACCTCCGACATGCTTGCAGAGCTTGACATGGCGTATGCCATGACGGTGCATAAGGCGCAGGGCAGCGAATATCGCGGCGTTGTGTTCGTGGGCGCGCCGTGCGCGCCGTCGCTGATGGTGCGCGGCGTGCTCTATACCGCCATCACCCGCGCGCGCGAGCTGCTTGTCATCGTCGGCGATGACAGCGCCGTCGGAAAAATGGCAGAGAACGACCGCCGCAGCCGCCGGTACAGCGGCCTCAAGTGGCGGCTGAAGAAGGGCGGCGGGGCGAAATGAAGAAACGGGTGCGGGATGCTCTTGACCTTTTGTTTCCGCCGCGCTGTGCCTTCTGCGGAAAACCCGGCGTGCGCGGCGTGTGCCCCGACTGTGAAAAGGCGCTCCCCTGCTGCAAAACGCCGTTCCATGAGCGCGCGGAGATCGGCGCGTGCCTCTCCCCGCTCAAATACGAGGGCATCGTGCGCGAGGCGCTGCTGAACTATAAATTCCACGCGGGGCAGAGCCGCTGCGAGGGCTTCGGCGCCATCCTGGCGCAGGCCGCCGCCGAGCACTTCGGCGGGGAGTTCGACACGGTGACCTACGTTCCCGTGTCGAAAAAGCGCAAACAGGAGCGCGGCTACGACCAGTCGTACCTGCTCGCGCGCGAGATGTGCCGCCGGTGGGACGCGCGGCCGGAGACGCTGCTGGAAAAGCGGCGCGACAACCCCGCGCAGTCGTCGCTTTCGTCGCGCGAGGAGCGGCAGAGAAACGTTGCGGGCGCATACGCCGCCGTGAATGAGGAGAGGATCCGGGGCAGGCGCATCCTGCTCGTTGACGATATCCTGACCACCGGCGCAACGCTCCGCGAAGCGGCGGGAGTGCTGCGGGAAGCGGGCGCGGAAAAGGTCGTCTGCGCCGCATTGGCGGCGGCGGACGAGGACTAACGTCTTCCCAAAAGAGGCGATGCCTCTTTTGGAAGAAGGCTTCGCCGCGTTTCGTGCCTCGATTGTCCGCTAAGAGCGGACAACTCGACTTTGCACCGTTGCGGCACTACGATTCCCGCGCCCTTGCAGGCGCGCCAATCGTGCCGCTTCCTCGAAACCAGCTCGCTGTTTCCGCCGCTGGCGGCGCTTCGCTGATTTCCACTCCGCGCAAAGTGTTTTTCCCCACGTACACGCCGCGGGTTAAAACGATTCAAATGTTTCGCGTCTGCGGACGCGAAAATCAGCGGCGCAGGGGTATGTTTTTCCTTATTTTCCCCTGATACCGTGCGGAAAATCGCGCACAATGGTATTGCAAACTTGTTTTTCTGCCGTTATAATGAAGGAATCATGGAGAAGTATGGGCTTCACCCATTGGAGTTTTGTGAAAATAAGAGGTAACGCACTATGTTTTCTTTTACCAAGGACATCGGCATGGATCTTGGCACCGCGTCGGTGCTGATCTACATTAAGGATAAAGGCATCGTCCTCAACGAGCCCTCGGTCGTGGCGCTCGACAAGAACACCGGCAAGCTGCTGAAGGTCGGCGCGGACGCGCAGGCGATGCTCGGCCGCACGCCCGGCAACATCATCGCCATCCGCCCCCTACGCGAGGGCGTGATCTCCGACTACGAGGTCACCGAGCGCATGATCAAGGAATTCCTCCACAAGGTCATGGGCTTCCAG
>DHMW01000049.1:0-9343 GCA_002405995.1 Oscillospiraceae bacterium UBA4632 | reverse complement strand
AAGCCGCGCATCATCATCTGCGTTCCCTCCGGCATCACCGAGGTCGAGGAGCGCGCGGTCATCGACGCGGGCATCCAGGCCGGCGCGCGCCGCGTCTACCTCATCGAGGAGCCGGTCGCCGCCGCCATCGGCGCGGGCATCGACATCACCCAGCCCGAGGGCCACATGATCATCGACATCGGCGGCGGCACGTCCGACATCGCGGTCATCTCGCTCTCCGGCGTGGTCGAGTCCTCCTCCATCAAGATCGCGGGCGACCAGTTCAACGAGGCTGTCGTCAAGTATATGCGCCGCAAGCACAACCTGCTCGTCGGCGAGCGCACGGCCGAGCAGATGAAGATGGAGATCGGCTGCGTGTTCCCGCCTGAGGAGGAGAGCAGCATGGAGGTCAAGGGCCGCTGCCTGCTCACGGGCCTGCCCAAGCTCATTTCCGTCACCTCCACCGAGATGATGGAGGCGTTTGAAGAGCCTGTGGAGCGCATCATGGAGGAGGTCCACCTGGTGCTGGAGAAGACCCCGCCCGAGCTGGTCGCCGATATCTCGAATAACGGCATCGTGATGACCGGCGGCGGCAGCCTGGTGCGCGGCTTTGACAAGCTCGTTACCGCCCGCACGGGCATCCACGCCATGGTGGCGGAAAACGCCATCCAGTGCGTGGCTGAGGGCACGGGCAAGAGCCTCGACAGCATTCAGGATATGCAGGACGGCACGATGAACCTGAGCCGCCGCAAGCAGATCAACTGATACGGGAGGCTATCATGGCTGTATTGTCTGGGCTGAAGCCCGAGAAGGTATTCTATTATTTTGAGCAGCTCTGCTCCGTCCCCCACGGCAGCGGCAATACGAAGCAGATCAGCGACCTGTGCGCCGGCTTTGCCAAGGAGCTGGGCCTGAAGTACCGTCAGGACGAGGTGAACAACCTCGTCATCCGGAAGGACGGCTCCCGCGGCTATGAAAACGCCGCGCCCATCATTTTGCAGGGCCACATCGACATGGTCTGCGCCAAGACCGAGGACTGCACCAAGGACATGACGCGCGACGGGCTGGACGTCCGCACCGACGGCGAATGGGTCTGGGCGGACAAGACCTCGCTCGGCGGCGACAACGGCATCGCCGTTGCGATGATCTTAGCAATTTTATCCGACGAGACGCTCCCCCATCCCCCCATCGAGGCGGTGTTCACCGTGGATGAGGAGGTCGGCATGGACGGCGCGTTCGCGCTGGACTGCTCGGACCTGAAGGGCAAAAAGCTCCTGAACCTCGATTCCGAGGAAGAAGGCGTGTTCACCGTGTCCTGCGCGGGCGGCGTGCGGCTCGACTGCGCGCTCGATATGGCGCAGGAGGCGCTTCCCGCCGGCATGGCCGGCTACCGCGTGACGGTCTCCGGCCTGAAGGGCGGGCATTCGGGCATGAACATCAACGACGGGCGCGGCAATGCCAACTGCCTGATGGCGCGCACGCTGTATAGCGCGATGGAGCGCTTCCCCTCCCTGCGCGTGCATGACCTGCGCGGCGGCGAGTTCGACAACGTCATCTGCCTGAGAAACGACGCGCTCGTTGCCGTTTCCGAGGCCGACGCGCCCGCGTTCGAGGCGTTTATCGGGGAATTTGACGCGACGCTCAAAAACGAGTACGCCGTGACGGACGGCGGCATTTCCCTCGCGTGCGAAAAAGCGGAGGTTTCCGCGGCTGTCAGCGCGGTATCGACCACGCTGCTGCTGCATACGCTGCTGGCGCTGCCGCAGGGCGTGCAGGCGATGAGCGCCGATTTCCCCGGGCTGGTGCAGACGTCGCTCAACCTGGGCGTTGTGCGCATGGACGCGGAGGGCGTGAAGCTCACGTTTTCCGTGCGCTCGAGCATCGCCTCGCAGAAGGAGATGCTGGTGCAGCGCGTGAGGTCCATTGTGGAATTTGCGGGCGGCACGGTCAGCGAGCGCAGCAGCTATCCCGGCTGGCAGTATGACCGCGATTCTGCCCTGCGCAGGGAGGTCGAGGCAGCCTACCGCGATCTGACCGGCCGCGACGGCAGGATCGAAGCCACCCACGGCGGCCTTGAGTGCGGGCTCTTTATCGAAAAGATCCCGGGGCTCGACGCGCTGTCGCTGGGACCGGAGCTGCACGATGTGCATTCCGTGAACGAGCGGCTGAACGTCGCCTCCACCGCGCGCGTGTACGCGCTGGTGTGCGAGATCCTGAAGCGCAGCAGGTAAAAAACGAAGAATAAGGGCGCTGTTTTCCGCGGGAAAACAGCGCCCTTTTTGAAAGAGGACATTTTTTCGAAAAATTTCCGATTTTCTGTAACCTTTTTTCCGTTCGCGCGTCTATTACATGAAAGCCAACAGCGAGGAGGTGGGGCGGAGCGGTGAAGCAGGATATCATCGACGAGCTGTTCCGGAAATACTATAGCGAAGCCCTGCTCTATGTGATGGCGCTGTGCCGGAACAAAACGGCCGCGGAGGACGTGGTGTCCGCCGCGTTCTTCCGGGCGCTGGAGAGCGCGGACGACAGCATCCGCGACTTCCGGCCGTGGCTGCTGGCGGTGTGCCGCAACGAGTATTTTTCGCAGCTGCGCAGAACGAGCCGTGAAGGCGGCGAGCTGAGCGAGGAGACCGCCGCCGAGAACGAGCAGCTGATCGACCGGATCATCCGCCAGGAGCAGTACCGCGCGCTCTACCGCGCGATCGGACAGCTGAAGGAGAGCCAGAAGGAGGCGGTGACGCTGTTCTACTTCTCCGGCCTTTCCGTGCGCGAGACCGCGCAGATCATGGGCATGAGCGAGACGAACACCAGGGTCACCCTTTGCAGGGCGCGCGAGGCGCTGAAAAAAAGCATGGAGGATATGAGATGAATTTTGAGGAAGCCTACAAAAAGGTCGCCGACGGCACGGCGACGGACGAGGAGGCGGCGTTTGTCGGCCGCGAGATCGTGAACGCGCAGAGGATCACCGCCCTGCTGGGCGACGATGCGCCGCAGCGCCCCGCGCTCGAACCGGCGGATGAGGACACCGTGCGCCGCGCGCGGCGGGCGTTCAACCTGAAAACGACGCTCCGCGTGATCGTGATTGTGCTCGTATCGCTCGGCGTGATCGCCGGCGCGACGCTGGGCATCATCTTCGGCACGGCGGGCTCGGCGGCAAAAAAGAGCGCCGTTTACTCGCGCGACGAGGCGGTGGATCTGGCGCTCGCCTACATTGCCGATTACACGGGAAAGAACACCGCGGACTTTGTGGTGCACGACGTGGACAAAAGGCTCGGCATGAGCGATGGGCTGACAAAGAGCGTGCGCATCTACGAGGTGGAGCTGCGCGACGGCGAAAAGGAATATGAGGTCGAGGTCAACGCCAGATCGGGCTACACGATGCTGACTGATCTGGACTACCACGGGTTTTGAGAAAGGAAGAGAGCGGAAATGACGAAGGACTATATCGGCAGCATGACTGCCCTGAACGCGCTTATGCATGAGCTGGGGCTTGACGGGCAGGAGCTTTACGGCCTCTCCGCCGTGCGCGCAGACGGGCTGTACGAGCTGCGCTTCTGCACGGACTTTACCGCCTACGACTGCTATGTTGACGCGCACAGCGGCCAGGTGCTGGGCATCGACACCCGTCCCATCGCGCCGGAGCCCGCGCGCCCCGCCTGCATGGGCGCGTGAGCGGAAGGGAGATCAGGAAAGGGCGGTCCCTCCGGTGGGAGGGACCGCCCTTTGTGCGGTTTTCAGTTGCCGTAGCCGAAAAAGCTGTTGAAGAAATCCCAGGGGCTGTAGCCGCCGCCGTTGCCGCCGCTGCCGTAGTAATAGTTGCCGCTGCCGTAGCTGTTGTCCGTGCCGGAGTTCTGCTCGGTCTCGGTCGTCTGCGGGACGGCGTCAAACGTCAGCTCGACCTCCTTCGTCTCGCCCGCGCGATAGATCGTCAGCGTCACGGTGTCGCCCGCGCGGTAGGCTTTCTTGGCGGCGTTCAGGTCGTTCATGTCGCCGATCGCCGTGTCGCCCAGCTTCGTAATGACGTCGCCCATCCGGAGCCCGGCCTTTTCTGCGGCGCTGCCCGGCTCGACCGAGCAGACGAACACGCCCTCGCTCACGCTGTAGCGGTACTGCTGCGCCATCTGCGCGGTCATGTTCTGCGGGGTGATGCCGATGTAGGGCTTGTCGGTCACGTAGCCGTCGGTCATGATATCCTCGACCATGGCGATGACGTCGTTGATGGGGATGGCGAAGCCGATGCCCTCCACGGTGGTGTTGGAATAGCTCGAATACTTGGCGGACACGATGCCCACGACCTCACCGTAGCTGTTGAACAGCGGGCCGCCGGAGTTGCCGGGGTTGATGGAGCAGTCGATCTGGATCATGTTGAAGGGCGTGCCGTCGATGTTCACGGCGCGGTTGACGCAGGAGACGATGCCCTCGGTCATCGAGAACGTCAGCTCGCCGAGCGGGTTGCCGATGGCGGCGACGGATTCGCCGATGTTCAGCGCGCCGGAGTCGCCCAGCACGACGGCGGACGCGCCGGTCACGTCGATCTTGATGACGGCGATATCGTAGTCCTCGTCGCCGCCGATGACGCTCGCGTCATAGGTCTCGCCGCTGTAGAGCGTGACCTTGACGGTGCTCGCACCCTTGACGACGTGGTAGTTGGTGAGGATGTAGCCGTCCTGCGTGATGAAAAAGCCGGTGCCGCTCGCGGCGGTCTCCACCTGCTGGCCGAAGTAGTTCGTCGTGGAGGAGACGTTGATGGAAACGACGCTGTTGACGTTTGCGGCGTAGACCTCCGCCATGGTCATCTCGGTCTTGCCGTCCACCTTCATGGTCTTGACCTCGCCGACCTGGCGGTCGCTGACCTGCACGGTGGTGGAGCCTGCCCTTGCGCTCAGCGCCGCGCGGCTCACGCCCGCGCCGGCAACGCCGCCCAGCAGCGCGCACACCAGCGCCAGCGCCACGAGCTTTGCGGCCATGCCGCCCTTCTTCTTCGGCGCGGAGGATGCGCTCTTGTCCCACGGGTCCTCGGCGTAGTTCTTCGTGTCGATGGGGGCGTTGGGGTTCTGCCCGTCGCCCTTGCGGTAGCTGTAATGATACAGGTTGTTTTCGTCTTCGTACATATCTATGACCTCCCTGAATGCCGCGCGCTGCGGCCGCTTGACTTACGATGGTGCTATCATAGGGCATATTTATGTATATTTCTTGAACGGTATTTGGCGATTTCATAAATTCGGAGCGGAAATTTCTAAGTTTCTCTTATGTTCACAGTTTTTCCCTTGCGATTTTTCCGGCGGCATACTACAATGAAACGCATCTGAGAGAAAAAGGGGGCGGCGAGATGCTGCGGATCGACGGGCTGAAGCTGCCGCCCGGCGCGGACGATACCGCGCTGCGCGCGGCCTGCGCGCGGGCGCTGCGCATACGCGGGAGCGAGCTGCTTTCCGTCCGCCTGCTGCGCCGCTCCATCGATGCGCGCGAGGGCGTGCGGCTCGTCTGCTCCGCTGCGGCGGAGGTGAAGGATGAGGAAGGCGTGCTGCGGCGGTGCGGGCATAAAGCGGTGTCGCGCTATGCGCCGGAGCGCTATGCGCCTCCTGCGCCGGTGCGCGCGCCGGAGACGGCGCCCGTGGTGGTCGGCGCGGGACCGGCGGGCCTGTTCTGCGCTCTGCTGCTGGCCCGCTGCGGGGCAAGACCGATCCTGCTCGAGCGCGGATGCGCGGTCGAGCAGCGCAAGCGGGACGTTGAGCACTTCTGGCGCACGGGCGCGCTGGATCTCACGTCGAACGTGCAGTTCGGCGAGGGCGGCGCGGGCGCGTTTTCCGACGGCAAGCTCAACACCGGCACGAAGGATGTGCGCCACGGCTTTATTTTAGAGGAGTTCGTCCGCTTCGGCGCGAGCGGGGATATTCTGGTGGACGCCAAACCCCACGTCGGCACCGATAAATTATATATCGTTCTGCAAAACCTGCGCCGCGAGATCCTGGCTCTGGGCGGCGATATCCGCTTTTCCCACAGGGCTGTGGATATCGAAACGGAAAACGGCTGCGTCAGCGCGCTGCGCATCGCCTCCCCCGAGGAGGAGTACACGCTGCCGGCAAGGCACGTCGTCCTCGCGCCCGGCCACAGCGCGCGCGACACCTTTGAAATGCTGCGTGCGCGCGGCGTGCCGATGGCGCCCAAGCCCTTTGCCGTAGGCGTGCGCATCGAGCATTCTCAGCGCGCCATGGATGCGGCGCAGTATAAGGAGGCGGCGGGGCAGCGCGGCCTGCCGCCCACGTCCTATAAGCTCTCCTGCCACACGGCGGGCGGGCGCGGCGTGTTCTCGTTCTGCGTCTGCCCCGGCGGCGAGGTCGTCGCCGCCGCCTCGGAAAGGGAGCGCGTCGTGACCAACGGCATGAGCGAATTTGCCCGCGATGGGGAAAACATCAACGGCGGGCTGCTCGTATCCGTCACGCCGGGGGACTTTCCGTCCGGAGACGTCCTCGCGGGCGTTGCGTTCCAGCGCGCGCTGGAGGACGCGGCCTTCCGCCTTGGCGGCGGGAATTACGCCGCGCCGGCGCAGCGCGTGGAGGATTTCCTTGCCCGCCGCCCGTCAACGGGCGCAGGAAAGGTCGCGCCGACCTACCGCCCGGCCGTGCGCTGGTGCGACCTGCACGAGTGCCTGCCGCCCTTTGTATGCGCGGCGCTGGAGGAAGGGATCCCCGCGCTTGGGAAAAAGCTGCGCGGCTTCGACGGTCCCGACGCCGTGCTGACGGCGGTGGAGACGCGCTCGTCGTCCCCTGTGCGCATCCTGCGCGATGCGGAAACATATCAGTCCGCGCTGCGCGGGCTTTACCCCTGCGGCGAGGGCGCGGGCTATGCCGGCGGCATCATGAGCGCCGCGGCGGACGGCCTGCGCTGCGCCGAGATCATTCTGGAGGAATTGCGGCATGAGTGAAAAAATTGCTGTTATCATCGACTTTCTGACCCCTGCCTACGAAAAGCAGCTGCGCGACACCGCCGCGCGCTGCGGCTATGACATCGTCTTCTTCCCCTCCTCCCGCGCGGCGGAGGGCAGCGTGGACGACTGCACCATTCTTTACGGCCACCCCTCGCAGCGGGTGGTCGCGGGCGCAAAAAAGCTCAAGTGGTACGCCTGCTGCTGGGCGGGCGTGGACCGCTTCTGCCGCGACGAGCTGTATGCAAATCCGGACTGCCTGCTCACAAACGCCTCCGGCGCTTACGGCACGACCATCGCCGAGCATTCGGTCATGGTCTCGCTGATGCTGCTGCGCCGCCAGATGGAGTATACCGAGATCATCCGCGAGGGCGGCTGGCGCGTGCTGCCGGGCGGCATCCGCTCGCTCCACGGCGCGCGCGTCACGTGCCTCGGCACCGGCGACATCGGCACGGAATTTGCCCGGCGCGTGCGCGCGTTCCATCCGGCAAGGCTCGTGGGACTGAGCCGCAGCGGCCGCGCGAACGGCGACTTTGACGAGGTGCGCGCCGTTTCGGCGCTGGACGCGGTGCTGCCGGAGACCGACCTGCTCTTTATGGCGCTCCCCTCCACGCCCGACACGGAGAATATCCTGAATGCTGAGCGCATGGCGCTGCTGCCGGAGGGTGCTTACGTCGTCAACGTGGGGCGCGGCACGGCGATCGATCAGGATGCGCTCATCGCGGCGCTGGATTCCGGGCATCTCGCGGGCGCGGCACTGGACGTTGTCGTCCCCGAGCCGCTGCCCGCCGACCATCCGCTCAGAAGGGCGAAGAATCTGCTGCTCACGCCGCACGTTGCGGGCAATATGACGCTGGGCTACACCTGCGAACGCAATATCGCCCTGTTCTGCGAAAATCTGGAGAACTATGCCGCAGGCCGGCCGCTGCACCACCTGGTGGACCGCCGGAAGGGCTACTGAGAAAAGAGAGAAAGGCGCACCTTCATGAAAGAATCCCGCATCAAAAACGCCGCGCTGCGCGTGGTACAGGGCGTCATCATCGGCGCGGGCGCGATCCTGCCGGGCGTCTCCGGCGGCGTGCTGGCGGTGGTGTTCGGCATCTACCGCCCCATGATGGAGGTGCTGACGCACCCGAAAAGCGCGCTGGCGCGCTACTGGCGGATGCTGCTGGCAGTGGGCGCGGGCTGGCTGATCGGCTTTCTCGGCGGCGGCGGTGTGATCCTTGCGCTGTTCCGGCAGTCGGAAACGGTGGCGACCTGCCTGTTTATCGGCCTGATCCTCGGCACGCTGCCTGACCTCTGGCGCGAGGCGGGGGCGCAGGGCCGCAGCGGAGGCTCGTACCTTTCGCTGCTCGTGAGCTTTGCGCTCCTGTTCGCGCTGCTGCTGGGCGTGCAGCTGGGGTCGTTTGCCGAGATGCCCGCAAATTTCGGCGGCTTTCTCTTCTGCGGCGCGCTGTGGGGGCTGAGCTTTATCATCCCCGGCATGACGTCCTCGTCCATCCTGATGGCGGTGGGCCTGCTCACGCCGATGGTGGACGGCATCACGCATCTTGACGTTTCCGTGCTGCTCCCCTGGGCGATCGGCATGGGGGGCGTGGCGGCGCTGTTCGCGCGCATCGTCAGCCGGCTGTTTGACCGGCACTATTCCCTCGCCTACCACGCGGTGCTCGGCATCGTGCTCGCCTCCACGCTCATCATCGTGCCGCTGCACTACGCCTCGGGCGCGGAGCTTGCGTGGAGCATCGGCTGCGCCGCGCTCGGCGCGGTGCTCGCCTATCTCGGCGGCAGGATCCGGCCGAAGGAGGAAGCGGAAGCGTAAACGGAACAAAGCGGCGGTCTCCATCGGAGACCGCCGCTTTGGCATATTTTGGATCACTGTTCGCCGTCCTGCGCCGCGCCGTCTCCGGTCTTGTCCGGTTCGTCCGGCGCTTCGGGTCCGGCCGGTGGGGGATTCTCAGGCGGAGCTTCCTCACCCTTGTCCTCCGGCATTTCGATCTTCTCGCTCGTCATCGAGATGTGCCTGGCGGGCGCTTCGATCACATTCGGCTGCGAGGGGCGGAAGCCCTCCTCGCTCCTGCGCGTGGAAGCGTAGGCCTCCGCCACGGTGGAGGGGTCGCGGCCTTCGAGGATGGCGACCATTTCGCCGCCCGTGATCGTTTCCTTCTCCAGCAGGTAGGCGACGACCTTGTCCATATCCTCGCGGCAGTCGCGGATGACCTGCACGGCGTCCTTGTAGCACTCGTCGAGGATGCGCTTGACCTCGCGGTCCATGATGGCGGCGGTGTCCTGCGCGCAGTCGAGGCCGTAGCCGCCGTCGAGGTACTGGTTGCGGACCGAGCCGAGCGCGACCATGCCGATCTCATCGCTCATGCCGTACATCGCGACCATATTGCGCGCGATGTTCGTCGCCTCCTGGATATCCTGCGAGGCGCCGTTGGT
>DHMW01000036.1:596-6349 GCA_002405995.1 Oscillospiraceae bacterium UBA4632 | reverse complement strand
GCCGCCGGTCTGCTTCTTGTGGCGGCCCTGCTTCTGCACGGTCTTGCGGATCTTTTCGCGGTAGGGGACGCGCGGGGTATCCAGCTCCGCGTCCACGCCGAAGCGGGTCTTGAGCTTGGAGACCAGCACGTCGATCTGGATATCGCCCATGCCGGAAACGACCATCTGGTGCGTTTCGGCATTGTTGGTGATGGTAAAGGTGGGATCTTCCTCGTTCAGGCGGTTGAGGCCGGTGCCGAGCTTTTCCTCCTGGCCGCGCGTCTTGGGCGCGATGGCGCGGGAGTAGCACGGCTCGGGATACGGCATACCGGCAAGGACAACGATGTTCTTCGGGTCGCACAGGGTGTCGCCGGTGCGCACGCGGTCCATCTTGGCGATGGCGCCGATGTCGCCGCAGCAGATCTCCTTGACTTCCTCGTTCTTCTTGCCCTTGAGCGTGTAGAGGCGGCCGAGCTTTTCGGTGTTGCCGGTGGTGGTGTCGTACAGGGACATATCGCCCGTGATCCTGCCGCGCAGGACCTTGACGAGCGAGAACTTGCCGTACTGGTCGGAAACGGTCTTGAACACGATCGCGGCGGTGGGGCCGTCCTCGGTGATGGGCATCTCGATCTCCTCGCCGTCGTCGTTCTTGGCGATCTCGGCGGGCATATCGGTGGCGGCGGGGACGAGGTCCAGCACGGTCTGCATCAGCATATCAACGCCGAGCCCCGTGACGGCGCTGCCGCAGAGCACGGGCGCGACGGAGCCGTCCTTCAGACCGATCCTGAGGCCCTTGGCGATCTCGTCGGCGGAAAGCTCCATGGTCTCGAAGAACTTTTCCATCAGCTCCTCGTCGGCGCCGGCGGCGGCTTCCATCAGCTCGGCGCGCAGCGCCTCGACCTCGTCGGCGACGGCGGCGGGGATGGCGCACTCGGCGGCCTTGCCGCCCTTGACCTCATACGCCTTGTTGTGCAGCAGGTCAACGATGCCGGTGACCTTCTTGTCGCCGTCCATCACGGGGGCGACGATGGGCGCGACGGCGGTGCCGAACTTGCCCTTGAGCGCCTCGAAGCAGGCGTTATAGTCGCTGTTGTCCTCGTCGGTGCGGTTGATGAAGATCATGCGGGGCTTCTTGCCCAGCATCTTCCAGCAGCGCTCGGCGCCGACGGAGAGGCCGTCCTTCGCGCCGCACACCAGCACCGCGCACTCGCTGGCGCGGATGGCGGAGAGCGCCTCGCCGACAAAGTCGAAGTTGCCGGGCGCGTCCAGCACGTTGATCTTCACGTTCTTGTACTTGACGGGGGCGACGGCGAGGGAGATGGAGATATTTCTCTTGATCTCTTCGGCGTCGTAGTCACAGGTGGTGTTGCCGTCGGCGACCTTGCCGAAGCGGTCGGTGCCACCGGTCAGGAAGAGCATGCTCTCAGCGAGCGTGGTCTTGCCGCTGCCGCCGTGGCCCAGCAGGCAGATATTGCGTACGTCTTTAGCACTCATAGGGGGTCAGTCTCCTTCCGAAATGGTAAATCCCGAGCGGGATAATACTCAACAGTGGAATCATACCATGAAATTTTCTCTAATACAACCACAATTTTGCGCAAATCCACGATTTCTTCGTAGGAAATGCTCAATAGCGGTCGGCGAACAGGGCGTCGCAGAGCACGCTGAGCGACCACAGCAGCGCGTAGACGAGCAGCGCGGGCGGCGTGAGCACGCTGTAGGCCGCGGCAAACGTGAGATAAAACGCGAGCAGCGTGCCCGCGGCCGAGGCAAGGATGGACAGGACCGTGCCGCGCCGGGCGGAGCGACACAGCCGCTTGCTGCCCAGCACCACCTCGGCATAGGGCATCAGCCCCTCGCGCATCAGCAGGGCATAGGGCTGCCCGCCGCCGCGCTCGGACAGGGCGAGGCGCGTGGAGAGCTTTGGGTAGACCGCGCGCGCGTCGGTGCCGAACTTGCGCTTTAAGAGCGCAGGGGTGATGTTGCCGTCGCGCACAGCGAGCACAGGGGTGATGCGGCTGTGGTGCAGGGCGTGGAGCGCCCAGTCCACATTCTCCGCCGGCAGGTACTTCACGGCGAACACCGCAACGAGCGTTCCGTCCACCGAGAGGAAAACGCCCGTCTTTAACCCGAGGCTGCGCGGCAGACTCACGCCGTTTTTGCGCATGAAGCTCATCGTGCCCAGCAGCACCGTTTCGCCGTGGATGCGCCCGCCGACGCCGCCCTCCTCGTAGAAGTCCAGATCCTCCACCGTCTCGCGGAAGCCGCCGTCGCGGGCAAGCAGATCGTCAAAGAGCCTGCTCAGCCCGCTCTCCGAGGCGTGCGCCATCGTTGCGGCATAGGAGATGACCTTTCCGCTCTCCTCGCCAAAGACCTTCAGCCCGCTCAGCGTCACCGTTCCCGGCGGAAAGATGTCCCCGTCCGTCAGGATGACGCAGTTGCTGCGGCGGATGGCGTCTGCGCCGGCGTAGCCCGCCACGGCGCTGCCGCTTTTGGCAAGGCGCGCGGAGATGCGCGCATAGGGCAGCGCGCACACCAGCGGAAACGCCAGCAGGTCCGCGCTGGCCAGCAGCACGGAGAGGTTCCACCCCAGCAGCAGCGGCTGCCCCGTCTGAAGGGTGGAGAGCGCGGCAAACACGATGCTCGCCGCCAGAACGACCGGCAGCAGCACGCTCTGCCAGCGGGTATAGGGGTCGCGCGTATGCGCGCAGCGGGAAAAGCCCGCGGCAAGCCCGCGGCGCTTGGCGGCGCCGCCCGCCGTCACGGTGACGATATACGCCGCCTCGCCGATGGCGGCGATGCGGAAGGTATCGTACATGCCCCGCAGCGAAAGCGTCTCGCCCAGCAGCGCGCTGTAAAGCGCGAGCACGGCAGCGGCGGGCAGCGGCGCGGTGAGCGCCGCGCGCTCCGGCAGGAGCAGGCACAGCGCGGTATCCGCAAGCGTGACAAGGCACAAAAGCGCCGTCAGCAGCTCCGGCCCCGTCTGGCCCGCGCGCAGCTTTTTCCACGCGGCGGCAAACACGCGCCGCGCAAGCACGCAGGCAAGCGCTTCGAGCGCCAGATAGGGCAGCGTGTGCAGGAGCGGATCCGCCGCCCATGCCTCCGGCAGCAGCGAAAAATGCTCCAGCAGCAGCGCCGCCCACATCACAAGCGCCGTGATCCCCACGGCGCGGCGGCTCCGCACCGCCGGGGCGAGCTGCGCGCGCAGCCCGGCAAGCGTTTCCTCCGCGGGCGGCTCCGGCTCCTCCGGCCCGGGCGGCTCTTCCTCGCGCGCTTCCTCCTCCGCACCGCCGTAGAGCTGCTCGGTGTCGCGCATCTTGCGGCGGGAAAACAGCCCCCTGCGGCGCGGCGGCTCCTCGATGACCGTGTCCTCGCGCTCGGAGAGCGCATCCTGCACGGTCTGCGCCAGGATGTCCTGTAAGCTCATGGACTTTGGCTCATTGTTCTGCGCAGGCTCTTCTTCGGGCGCTTCTTCCGGTTCGGCTTCCGCCGGCTCTTCGGCTTTTTTCGCGCCGGGGAAGGGGATGACGGGGCGGCGGACGGCGCCGTCCGCCGTTTCGTCCGCGGCCTCCTTCGCCGTCTCCGCCGTTTGCGGCAGGGGGACGGCCTTTGCCGGCGTTTTTTCCGCCGGCGGCTCGGATCCTTTTTCTTCCGGCTCAGGCGCGGCGGACGCACCGCTGCCGTACTCAGCCAGAATGCTCTCGAGCGAAAATTCCGCGTCGTCATCCATGCTGCGGGCGGTGTTTTTCAGCAGCGCCTCGGAATCGGCGAGCGTCTGCTCAAATTCAAGGTCTTTCTGATCCATGCTCATCCTTCTTCAGCGTCATGCTTCCCGCCGCTGGCGCACCGCCTCGTACAGCAGGATCGCCGCGGCGGCGGAGGCGTTGAGCGATGAGATCCTGCCCTTCATCGGAATACTGACAAGGAAGTCGCACTTTTCGCGCACGAGCCTTGTCATGCCGTCGCCCTCGCTGCCGATGACGATGGCGGCGGGACCTTTAAGGTCAGCCGCATACAGCTCGCTCGTGCCCTCGGCCGCCGTGCCGAAGACCCACACGCCCTCTTTTTGCAGCTGCTCCAAAAGCGCGGGGATGTTCGGCACGCGCGCGACCGGCACATAGCTCACCGCGCCCGCGCTCGTTTTGGCGACGATGCTCGTCAGCCCCGCGCTGCGGCGCTTGGGGATGATCACGCCGTGCGCGCCCGCGCACTCCGCCGTGCGGATGATCGCGCCGAGGTTATGCGGGTCGGAGATCTCGTCGCACACGACGATGAGCGGGTTCTCGCCCTTTTCGCGCGCAATGTTCAGAATGTCCTCCACGCTGACGTATTCGCGCACGCTCGTCAGCGCGATCACGCCCTGGTGGGCGTGCGTGCGGCTCATGTAGTCGAGCTTGCGCTTGTCCGCGTCCACAACGACCACGCCCGCGGCGCGGGCGGTGGAGGCGATGTGGCCGAGCGTCCGGTCCGTCTCGCCCTTCTGGATGAAGATCTTGTCGATGCCCGTTCCGGCGCGCAGCGCCTCGATCACGGCGTTGCGGCCCTCGATGATGCCGTCCGCCTCCGCGTCCTGCGCGCGCGCGTCCTTCTTTCTGTATTCCTGCTCCATAACCGTTCCTCTCTTCACGACAGCTTTCGCGTCCATGCCAAAAAATTCGATACACTGCAACTATATCACACAAGGCGGGCAAGATAAAGAGGGAATCGCGGCAAAAGTTCACCGAAAATTCACCGCTCAAAACTTGTGCTTGCCTTTTTTCTATGGTATAGTGATGCACAATATGAAGGGCGCGCCCTGTCCGCGCCCCACCGCTCCGATACGGGAGGAACATTATGGACCAGAACAACAGAAACGGCCGCGGCCGCGACAGCAAAAACCGCGGCGGGCGCGGGATGTGGTCGATCGTCCTGTGGGCGCTGCTGCTGACGATCGGCGTGAACTACCTCTCGGTGATGCTCGAGCAGGCCCGCTCCGCGGAGACCTCCTGCGAGATCGCCCACAGCGAGCTTGTCACGCTCGTGGAGGAGGGGAAGGTCAAGTCCATCGAGATCGGCGACGACGTTTACACCATCACGCCGGCGGATGGCTTCACCTACACCGACGCCGACGGCAAGAGCTACGATCAGGACTATACGCTTTTCACCACCATCATCCCCGCGATGTCGGAGAGCCTGCTGACGCTGTGCGACGAAAAGGGCGTGGACTACACCAAGCCCTATGAAGCGCCCATCTCGCCGGTGCTCGCCTTCATGATCAGCTACATCCTGCCCACCGTGCTCATGGTCGGCGCGCTGGTGCTGCTGATGAACGTGCTGTCGAAAAAGGCGGGCGGCATGGGCGGGATCGGCGGCATCGGCAGCGTCGGCAAGGCCAACGCCAAGGTCTACATGGAAAAGTCCACGGGCGTGACGTTCCGCGACGTCGCCGGCCAGGATGAGGCGAAGGAATCCCTCGTCGAGATCATCGACTTTCTGCACAACCCGGAAAAGTACACCGCCATCGGCGCGAAGATCCCCAAGGGCGCGCTGCTCGTCGGCTCCCCCGGCACGGGCAAGACGCTGCTGGCCAAGGCGGTCGCGGGCGAGGCGAACGTGCCGTTCTTCTCGATCTCCGGCTCCGACTTTGTCGAGATGTTCGTCGGCGTCGGCGCGAGCCGCGTGCGCGACCTCTTCGCCGAAGCGGCGAAGGTCGCCCCCTGCATCATCTTCATCGACGAGATCGACACCATCGGCAAATCCCGCGACGGCGGGCGCTACGGCGGCAACGACGAGCGCGA
>DHMW01000036.1:0-506 GCA_002405995.1 Oscillospiraceae bacterium UBA4632 | reverse complement strand
GCCGAGATGGACGGCTTTGACCCCAGCAAGGGCGTGATCGTCCTCGCCGCGACGAACCGCCCGGAGGTGCTCGACAAGGCGCTGCTGCGCCCCGGCCGCTTCGACCGCCGCATCACCGTTGACCGCCCGAACCTCGCCGGGCGCCTTGCGACGCTGCAGGTCCACACGCGCGGCATCAAGCTCGCCGAGGACGTGGACCTCAAGAAGGTCGCGCTCGCGACCGCGGGCTGCGTGGGCGCGGACCTTGCCAACCTTGCCAACGAGGCGGCGCTGCGCGCCGTGCGCAAGGGCAGAAAGCTCGTCACGCAGGAGGATATGCTCGCGGCGTTCGAGTTCGTCATCGCGGGCAGTGAGAAGAAGAACAGCGTCCTCACCGAGTTTGAAAAGAAGCTCGTGGCCTATCACGAGGTCGGCCACGCGATGGTCGCCTACAAGCAGAAAAACGCCGAGCCCGTGCAGAAGATCACGATCGTCCCGCACACCGAAGGCAGCCTTGGCTACACGCT
>DHMW01000004.1:1359-2948 GCA_002405995.1 Oscillospiraceae bacterium UBA4632 | reverse complement strand
TTTTCGTTCAGCTCCGTCAGCGTCATCTGGATCGCCGTTTCGACCGCGTAGACATAGACCGGCGGCAGCTCGGCACCCGCCGCGCTCCGCGCCATCGCGAACTGGTTTTCAAACATGAACTCCACCAGCTCCGTCAATACGCCGTCCTTAGCACGGAAAATATTCTGGAACTGGCTGTAAGACACGCCGGCCTTTTCATTGATCTCCGACAGCGTGGTCTGCTTGTAGCCCTTTTCCAGAAACAGCTTCACACAGACGGCCAGGATCCGCTTTTTCGTGGGCAGGCTTGCGCTTGTGATGGCTATGAGGATCACTTCCTTTCTTTTATGGTGTGCGCACCATCAGTATAGCACACGCCGCCCGGCAAAGTCAAGACCAATGCTCCGCGCGGCTGCGCTGGCCGCCGTTTTCTCCGGCTCTCACCCCTACCGTTCTGCCAAACAGCTTCGGCGTCCCGCCCGGTCTGCCTTTTCCGCACCTTTTCAGGTGCAGGCTTACCGCGCTGTGGTTCTTGCGTCCTCGAGATGCCCTAAGCCCTTTCGATTCCCATTTGTCTTGTTTGTGGGCAGTTCTTTCTGCCTGTTTTGCTCATCGCTTATTTGGGCAGAAAAAGCGCCGTAGATTTTTCTCAAAATCTACGGCGTGGGCGTATGCGAAAAGGGATGCTGCCTTGCGGCAGCATCCCTTTTGTCGCTTGGTTATTCAATTTCTGAGCTGACCTGGTTGCCTATGTCAGCGCTCTTAAGGTGTTCTCTTTTTTGAGTATCTTACTTGCTCGCCTTGGCGGCCTTGAAGGCCTCGGTCAGCATCGGGGTGACCTTGAACAGGTCGCCGCAGATGCCGTAGTCGGCGATCTCGAAGATGGGAGCGGTCTCGTTCTTGTTGACCGCGATGATGCACTCGCTCTCGCTCATGCCGGCCTTGTGCTGGATGGAGCCGGAAATACCGAGCGCGACGTAGACCTTCGGGTGAACGGTCTTGCCGGTCTGACCGACCTGGTGGTCGGCGGTGAGCCAGCCGGAGTCGATGGCAACACGGGAGCCGCCGACGACGCCGCCGAGCACGTCGGCGAGGTCCTGCGCGAGCTTGATGCCGCCTTCAACGTCCTTGCTGATGCCGCGGCCGACGGAGACGATGTAGTCCGCGCCGATCAGGTCAACGAGCTTCTTGGCAGCCTTGACGACCTCGACGACCTCGGTCTGGAGATCGGCAGCGTCAAGCTTGACGTCATACTTGGTGATCTTGACGGCCTTGGCCTTGGCTTCGTCATAGGGAGCCTTCTTCATAACGCCGGGACGGACCGTCGCCATGGAGGGGCGGAAGCGCGGGCAGATGATGGTCGCCATCAGGTTGCCGCCGAACGCGGGACGGGTCATCTTCAGGTCGCGGGACACATCGTGATCCTGACCCATGACCTTCGCCGTCGCCATCTTCTCGATCTTCTCCTCGGGCAGCGTGGAGGCGCCGCGCAGGAAGTCCTTGTAGATGGGCATATCAACGTCGAGGTGCGTGCAGTCGGCGCACAGGCCCGTGTGCAGGCGGGCGGCGCAGCGCGGACCGAGGTCGCGGCCGATGTTGGTCGCGCCGAT
>DHMW01000004.1:950-1234 GCA_002405995.1 Oscillospiraceae bacterium UBA4632 | reverse complement strand
TAAGCGTCGGTCGTGTAGTTCTTCAGCAGGGGGTGGTCGCAGACGATGACCTCGTCGGCGCCGTAGCCGCCGATGCTCTCGGCGAGATCGCCGACATTGTCGCCGACCAGCAGGCCGCAGAGCTTCACGCCCAGCTCGTCCGCCAGCTTGCGGCCCTCGGAGATCAGCTCATAGGAGGTGGACATCATCTGTCCCTGACGCTGCTCACAGAAAACCCATACGTTCTTGAACTCTTCGATCTTGGAGGAGTCATAGTTGGGGTTGGCAAGTTTCACTTCGTTACG
>DHMW01000004.1:0-758 GCA_002405995.1 Oscillospiraceae bacterium UBA4632 | reverse complement strand
TCCTTCAGGGCGTTGTAGTCCAGCACGGTCATGGGCTTGGAGTAGCACTCAAACGCGCCGGAAACGGTCATGTAGCGCGGGGTGTTGAGCTCCTTGATGCAGGTGATCAGGCACGGAGTGTGCGCCTTGATGGTCATGTAGCCGTCCTCGAGCATGCGCTTGACGGTCAGGGTGTCGCCGTCCTTGGTAATGTCGGCAGCGTAGGTGATCTGGGGCAGATGCAGCTTTTCAGCGATCTGGGGGCCGACCTGCGCGGTATCGCCGTCGATGGCCTGGCGGCCGCAGAAGACGATGTCGTCGTCATCAAGGCCGATGGTGTCAAGCGCGGCGGCAAGGATCTGGGAGGTGGCGTAGGTATCGGAGCCGCCGAACTCACGGGCGGAAACGAGGTAGCCGTCGTCCGCGCCCATCGCCATCAGCTCGCGCAGCATGCCTTCTGCCGGCGGGGGACCCATGGTGACGACCGTGACCTTGCAGCCCAGCTCATCCTTGAGCTTGAGAGCGGCCTCAACGGCGTTCATATCGTCGGGGTTGATGATGGTCTGCATGGAAGCGCGGTTCAGGGTACCGTCGGGATTGACGGCGACCTTACCGGAGGTATCGGGGACCTGCTTAACGCAAACAAGAATCTTCATTATATGTTACCTCCTTCTTTAGTTCACACCAAGATACTTGGCGACGACCATGCGCTGGACCTCGGAAGTGCCCTCGTAGATCTCAGTGATCTTCGCGTCGCGCATCATGCGCTCCACGGGATA
>DHMW01000130.1:10992-13624 GCA_002405995.1 Oscillospiraceae bacterium UBA4632 | reverse complement strand
GACTGGACCCCGTACTTCGTCTATGCCATCGAGGCTGTTGCCAACGGCCAGGAGTTCGATCAGGACTTCTGCAAGGGCTATGCTGACGGCAGCGTCGTGCTGACCGCGCTGAACGAGGCCATCGCCGCCCCCGGCACCGCTGAAAAGCTCGCCGAGGTCGAGGCCGGTCTCAAGGACGGCTCCATCCAGGTGTTTGACACCTCCACCTTCACCGTGAACGGCGAGACGCTGACCTCCGCCTTCGCCCTCGATACCGACGGCGACTTCACCCCCGACTCCGAGGAGGCCGTGTTCGACGGCGCGTTCCACGAGTCCTACTTCCAGTCCGCTCCCTACTTCACCATCCAGATCGATGGCATCGAGTGGCTGAACGCTGCCTACGGCAACTAAGCAAATTCTTTACATCTGGAAGCCGCCGCATGGCGGCTTCCTTTTTTTGCGGCTCTTCCAGAAAAAAAGTAAGGTCATCAAACTTTTTGTTGATTCTCCCATTTTTCAGCAGTTACTTTTGATGGATTCGCCGATAGCTTTTTCATTTACATCCCTGTCGAATCATGTTATTATAGATATTGAATAATCAGACATTTATCGGAGCCTTTCCATTTTCTCCGGTAAGGTGGCTGCAGCCTTAGAAAGAAAGGATGACAGAACCTTGGACAACAAATGTGCAGTTGAACTCAGACAAATCACCAAGCGCTTCGGCAAGGTCGTTGCCAACGACAGCATCGACCTGACCATCAACCGCGGCGAGATCCTCTCCCTGCTTGGCGAAAACGGCAGCGGCAAGACCACGCTGATGAACATGCTCGCCGGCATCTACTTTCCCGATGAGGGCGAGATCTATGTCAACGGCGTGCTCACCTCCATCCGCTCGCCGAAGGACGCTTTCGACAATCACATCGGCATGATCCACCAGCACTACAAGCTCGTTGATGTGTTCACCGCGGCGGAGAATATCGTTCTCGGTCTCGATGAGCCGGGCAAGCTGGATATCAAGGCCGCCAACGCGAAGGTCAAAGAGATCTGCGACCGCTACGGCTTCGATATCGACCCCACCAAGAAGATCTACGATATGTCCGTCTCGCAGAAGCAGACGGTCGAGATCGTCAAGGTCCTCTACCGCGGTGCGGACACGCTGATCCTGGACGAGCCGACCGCCGTTCTCACCCCGCAGGAAACGGAAAAGCTCTTCAACGTGCTGCGCAATATGCGCGCCGACGGCAAGGCGATCGTCATCATCACCCACAAGCTGCACGAGGTCATGTCCCTTTCCGACAAGGTCGCCGTGCTGCGCAAGGGGCAGTACATCGGCACCGTCAACACCGCCGAGACCAATCCGCAGGCGCTGACCGACATGATGGTCGGTCATGCCGTCACGCTGAACATCGACCGCCCGCGCTACGAAAAGCCAGTCCCGCGCCTGACGCTCGACGGCGTCACCTGCTATGACGGCGAGGGCGTTGCCCGGCTCGACCATGTGTCCTTCACCGCCATGGGCGGCGAGATCCTCGGCGTTGCAGGCATCGCCGGCAGCGGTCAGCGCGAGCTGCTCGAGTCCATCGCCGGCCTCTATCCCGTGGCCGAGGGCAGCATCCGCTACACGCCCGAGGGCGCGGCAGAGTCCGAGCTGGTGGGCAAAACGCCCATGCAGATCAAAAAGGCAGGCGTGGCGCTCGCTTTTGTTCCCGAGGACCGCCTTGGCATGGGCCTTGTCGGCTCGATGGGCATGACGGGCAACATGATGCTCCGCTCCTGGAAGAAGGGCAAGGGCGTGTTTGTCAACCGCAAGGATCCCAACGAGCTCGCCATGAGCATCTGGAAGGAGCTTGAGGTCGTGACCCCCAGCACGGAGTTCCCCGTCCGCCGGATGTCCGGCGGCAACGTGCAGAAGGTGCTGGTCGGGCGCGAGATCGCGTCCGCTCCGAACGTTCTGATGTCCGCCTACGCCGTGCGCGGCCTGGACATCAACACCTCTTACACCATCTATAACCTCATGACCGAACAGAAGATGAAGGGCGTGGCCGTTATTTTTGTCGGCGAGGATCTGGACGTGCTGCTCGAGCTGTGCGACCGCATCCTTGTTCTCTGCGGCGGCAAGGTCAGCGGCATCGTGGATGCCCGCACCGCCACCAAGGAAGAGATCGGCCTGATGATGACCCGCATTGGCGGCGGAAAGGAGGACGCAGTCCATGCATAACGAGAATAAAGTACCCCTGATCCGTCTTGCCAAGCGCGACATGATGGAGCCGTGGAAAGTCTGGTGCATCCGCCTTGCCTCCATCGTCGTGGCGCTGATCCTCGGCGGTCTCGTCATGATGATCGCCCTGCCGGACGGCGCAAGTCCCATCACCGGCTACGCCACCATCATCACCGGCGCGCTGGGCAAAAAGACCGCCATCCGCCAGACCGTTAAGCTTGCCGTTCCCCTGCTGGGCTGCGCGCTGGCCATCGCCCCGTGCTTCAAGATGCGCTTCTGGAACATCGGCGCCGAAGGTCAGATCACTGCGGGCGCCATCGCCGCGAGCTACTTTGCGCTTTTCTGGGTCGGCAAGGTGCCGTCCGTGCTGCTGCTCATCATCATGGGCCTCGCTGGCGCCGTCGCCGGCGGCATCTGGGCGCTGATCCCCGCCTT
>DHMW01000130.1:259-10910 GCA_002405995.1 Oscillospiraceae bacterium UBA4632 | reverse complement strand
TTCACCCTGATGATGAACTACATCATCATCGGTGTGGTCCGCTGGCTGCAGGGCGGTCCGTGGGAGGGCCGTCCCGGCTCGCAGATCATCCCGCAGTTCGACAAAGCCGCAACACTGCCGAAGGTTTTCGGCGTTCACTGCGGCTGGATCATCGTGCTGATCCTGGTCGTGTTCATGCACATCTACATGAACCACACCAAGCACGGCTACGAGATCGCCGTCATCGGCGATTCCATCAACACCGCGCGCTATGCGGGCATGAACGTCGGCCATGTGATGATGCGCACGATGTTCCTCTCCGGCGCGATCTCCGGTCTGGTCGGCTTCATCGTTGCCTCCGGTGCAAATACCACGCTGTATGACGGCGTGGCCGCAGGCGTGGGCTTCACGTCCATCACGGTCGCGTGGCTCAGCCAGCTCAACGCCTTTGCCATGATCGTCATCTCACTGATGCTTGCGGTCATCTCCAAGGGTGCGGAGACGCTTCAGACCCGCCTTGCCGTTCCCGCTTCCATCTCCGATATTATTACCGGCATCCTGCTGTTCTGTATGCTCGGCTGCGAATTCTTTATCAACTATCGACTGATCTTCCGCTCGTCGAAAACGGAAAAGGAGGCGGCAAAATAATGACTGACTTTGCTACGCTTATCATTACGCTTATCATCGCCGCCATCACCTACGGCACGCCGCTGCTGTTCGGAACGCTCGGCGAGATCCTGACGGAAAAGTCCGGCAACCTCAATCTGGGCGTTGAGGGTATCATGTTCATGGGCGGCGCAATGGGACTTGGCGGCGTGTATTACTACGAAAAGCTTGCCTCTGCCCCCAACGGCTACCTTGCCATTATCATCGGCATTCTCTGCGCCTTTCTCGCAGGCGCGCTCGCTTCGCTGATCTTCAGCTTCCTGACGATCACGCTGCGCGCCAACCAGAACGTTACAGGCCTTGCCCTGTCGATCTTCGGCACCGGCGTTGGCCAGTTCATCGGCGAATATATGCGCGTAAGCGAAAACGGCTATATCTCCGTGAGCAATATGCTCAAGGGCTATTTCCAGAATCCCCCCTTTCCCAAGGCAATGCAGGACATCCCCTATATCGGAGGCATTTTGTTCGGCAACAGCTTTTTCTTTTATCTCTCCGTCATCTGCGCCGTCGCGCTGTTCTACTATCTGAACAAAACGCGCAGCGGCCTGTATCTGCGCAGCGTGGGCGAAAGCCCTGCTACGGCCGATGCCGCCGGCATCAACGTTACACGCTACAAGTACCTTGCCACCGTCATCGGCGGCGGCATCAGTGCCATCGGCGGCATGGTCTATATCATGACGATCGCGGGCGGCGTGTGGAATCACGAGGGTCTGTCCGGTGTGGGCTGGCTTGCCGTCGCGCTGGTCATCTTCTGCCTGTGGCGTCCGCTCAGCGCCATCTGGGGCAGCGTGCTGTTCGGCGCGCTGATGATCCTGTACCTGCGCCTGGTGGTGGCGTTCATCCCCACGCAGCTCTACAAGATCCTGCCTTATGTGGTCACGGTCATCGTGCTGATCATTTCCAGCATGCGCAACAACAAGGAGAAGCAGCCGCCCGCTTCGCTGGGGCTGAATTACTTCCGCGAGGAACGCTAACGCTTTCAAAAACGGCAACCGAAACGGTTGCCGTTTTTGAGTAAGGAGAACATTATGTCAACTCTGCTCATTAAAAATATTCGTTCGCTGGTCTCGTGCGACCAAAACGACACCGTGTATGAAAATGCCGATCTGTACGCTGAGGATGGATTCATCCGCGCCATCGGCCCCGCCCTGCCGTGCACGGCGGATCGGATCATCGATGCGCGCCATATGCTCTGCTATCCGGGGCTTGTGAACACGCATCACCACCTCTATCAGATCTTCTCCCGCAATCTGCCGGAGGTGCAGAATATGGAGCTGTTTGACTGGCTCAAAACGCTCTATGAGATCTGGAAAAACCTTGACGAAGACGTTATCCGCCTCTCCACGCTCACCGGCCTCGGCGAGCTGATGAAGCACGGCTGCACGACCTGCTTTGATCATCACTACGTTTTTCCCAAGGCTTCCGGCGATCTCATCGGCGCGCAGTTCGCAGCGTCGGACGAGATCGGCGCGCGCATGTACGCCTCGCGCGGCAGCATGGACCTCTCGGTCAAGGACGGCGGTCTGCCGCCCGACAGCGTGGTGCAGACGGTGGACGCGATCATGACGGACTCCGCCCGCATCATCGAGAAGTATCACGACAGATCGTTCGGCGCGATGCACCGCGTCGCGCTCGCCCCGTGCTCGCCGTTCTCGGTATCCGCCGATCTTCTGCGCGAGAGCGCAGCGCTCGCCCGCCAGTACGGTGTGCGCCTTCACACGCACCTGTGCGAAACGAAGGACGAGGAAAGCTTCATGCTCGCACGCGAGGGCGTCCGCCCGCTCGAGTACATGGAACGCCTCGGCTGGACGGGCAGCGACGTCTGGTTTGCCCACGGCATCCACTTCAACGATGAGGAGCTGCGCGTGCTGGCAAGGACGCAGACCGGTGTGGCCCATTGCCCGATCTCAAACATGAAGCTCTCCTCCGGCATTGCGCGCATTCCCGAAATGCTGCGGCTCGGCGTGCCGGTGGGGCTTGCGGTGGACGGCTCAGCCTCAAACGACGGCTCGTCGCTGATGGAGGAGCTGCGCGTTTCATACCTGCTGCACCGCCTGAATTCGAGCAAGGCCGCCCCCAGCGGTTACGACCTGCTCAAAATGGCGACGCGCGGCAGCGCGTCCATTCTCGGTCGCAGCGACGACATCGGCTCGCTCGAGATTGGCAAGTGCTGCGATCTCTTTATGATCGACTCGCGCAGGCTGGAGCTGGTCGGCTCCTGCTTTGATCCCACGAGCGTGCTCGGCACCGTCGGCGTGCGCGGTCCCGTTGATTATACCGTTGTGCAGGGCCGCGTGACGGTCGAACACGGCCGTCTTGTCGCAGTAGACGAGGAAATGCTCGCGCGCGAGGCGGAGGCCAAATGCCGCGCCTACCTGGATCGCTGAGGGGGCGCCCATGACTGTTGAGATCCTTCGCGGTGAGACCGCCGCGCTTCCCATCGCCGACCGCGCCGCGGAGCTTTTGCCGTGCGCGCTGCACAGCACGCTGTCGCTTGCGTGCGAGGACAGCGACCTCAGATCCGCCTATCGCGTCCTGCGTACCGTCATGGACTATGGCTATGCGCACGGGCAACCCTCCTGTGTGCGCCTCGTCTGCTCGGATGAGGCGGTGTACAAGGCATACTCCTTCCAGTGGAATATGTGGTTTGCCGAGCGCAAGCCGCAGCACGAAGCATAAAAAGCGGCCGCAGGGGATCACCCTGCGGCTGCCTTTGTCACAGATACCGGTCCATCTTTTGCAGCAGCGACGCATACAGCTCCGACAGCTCCTGCCTTGTGCCGCGCAGCAGCTGCTGCATCCCCGCGCGCGAGCGCGCAAGCCCCCGCTCCGCCTCGCGCTGCTCGCGCTTCAGCCCCGCGGCGATCTCGTCCTGCAGCTCGCCGATGCCGGCGAGCGCCTCCATCAGCTCGCCCTGGGTCTTGAAAAAACCGTCGCCGAAGCGCTCGTGCTTTGGATATTTCCCGCTGCGATACTTGTCGATGACAATCTCATAGCGCTCCATCGCGCGCCCGACCGCCGTTTCCCATGAAACATACAGCTCTCGCTGTGCGTTTTCGCCCACGGCGCGCATCATCTCCGGTGCGCGGCAGAGCTGCGTGAGCTTTGCCGCAAGGGACGCGGCGTCCTCGTCGATCAGGAAGCCGTTGCGCTCCCCGCTCACGCCCTCGGACGCGCAGGAGCCGCGGATCATCACCGCCGCCGTACCGCTGGCCGCGGCCTCGCGCACGACAAGACCGTTCGTATCAAAGGTAGAGGGAAACAGGAAGAGGTCCGCGCGGCTGTACCACGCGCGGATGGTCTCGCGGTCAGAGACCGCGCCGGTAAAGAAGCAGCGGTCCGAAAGATCCAGCTGTTCCGCATATGCACGGATCTCCGCACCGTCCGCGCCGTCGCCGACAAAGACCATGCGAAAATCCGTCCCACTCTCGCACAGCGTTTTCAGCGCGTCTAAGATGATGCGGATGCCCTTGTACCACATCAGCCGCCCGACGAAGAGGAACACCGGCACGTCCTGCGGCAGGTCATAGCCCGCCGCGGCAGCGGTGATCGCCTCGTCGGCAGCCCTGCCGCGCGGCATATCCACGCCGTTTTCCATCACGAGATAATCGCCCTCGTAGCCAAGCGAGCGCAGATTCTCCCCCGCGCCGCGGCTCACGACCCAGACCTCGTCGCAGCTTTCGATGTTCTGCACCAGCGCGCGGATGGCGCTCTCCTGCAGGAGCTTGCCGCGCACTGCCTTGGCGATATCGATATCAAACTTGGTGTGATAGGTCAGCACGAGCGGCGCATCCACCACCGGGCGCAGCGAGCGCGCCAGCAGGCACGAGGCGATCGGGCAATGCGTATGCAGAAGCTCCGGCTTCCGCTCGCTCAGCACGCGCGCGACCTCGGGGGAAAACGGATAGCCCGCCACATAGCCGACCAGCCTGCGCGTGTCGATGCTCGGGTAGCGCAGCACGGGAAACGGGAACGCGCTGTCGTCCGCGCCGGGCATCATCGGCGTCACGACAATGGCGCCTTCGCCGCTATTCGTAATATTTTTCGCATAGTTCACGACGGCGTTCGCCACGCCGTCGATCTCAGGCGGAAAGGAATCGTTCAAAAGGCAGATGGTTCTGTTGTCCATGCAGTCACGCTCCTGAATGGCAGAGTTTTCCGGCAGCTGCGCCGGAATCTTATATTCAGTATACCATCTTTCCGAAAAAGATGGTATACTGTGTGTGAATTTTATGTTTCGTTTGCATCCGGCGAGGAAAGGAGGCTGCCATGCGTATTCTGACCTACACCGTTCCACCGGCGCTCGAGGGACGCATGGTCAAGGGCATTCTGCGCGGTGAGCTCCAGATCTCCTACACGCTGCTCAAAAGCCTCAAATGGCGCGAAAATGCCATTCTCTTGAACGGGCGGAGCGTTCACGTCAACGCGCGCGTCCGTGCGGGCGACATCGTCAGCGTCGCGCTCTTTGAGCGCGCAGCGGACGCAGCGCATTCCGGCAAGGGCTGCGGATCACCCGACATCGTCTACGAGGACGAGGACCTGCTCGTGCTCAACAAACCCGCGGGCGTTGCCATGCACCCGAAGTCAGACGACGTCTCCGCGCCAAGCCTTGCCGCGATGCTGACAAACTACCTTGGCGAGGGCAGCGTGCCGCACTTTGTGAGCCGCCTTGACAAGGGCACATCCGGTCTCCTCATTGCCGCCAAGAGCGGCTACGTACACGACCGCCTGCGCCGTGCGCTGCATTCCGACGCGCTCAGGCGCGAATACCGCGGCATCGCCGTGGGGCAGGTCGCGCCGCTGTGCGGCACGGTCGATGCGCCCATCGGCCGCGCGGAGGGTTCCATCGTCCGCCGCTGCGTGCGTGCGGACGGGCTTCCGAGCCTCACAGAGTATGAGACCCTACAAACAAATGGCCGCTTCACACTGCTGCGCCTGCGCCCGCAGACGGGCCGCACACATCAGCTGCGCGTCCACATGGCATACCTTGGCTATCCCCTTGCAGGCGACTGGCTCTACGGCACGGAGGACAAAAGCCTCATCGCCCGCCCCGCGCTGCACTCGTATGAGCTGTGGTTCACCCAGCCGGTCACTGCACAGGAGCTGCACTTTACAGCGCCTGTCCCGCCGGACATGCAGTGCTTGATGGAATGAAAAAGCACCGCCTTGGCGGTGCTTTTTCTGATACACGGCAAAATACCATAGGTGTAGAACCGGTTTTTACTTTTCTTTGTAGTACAGCCGGCAATGGCAGTAGCCCTCAAACTCAGGGTCCGCGATCTGGTCGCGGAACTCCTTGCACATGCAGACGTTATCCTCAATTTTTTGCAGGCGGCAGGGGCACTGCAAATCGCGCTTCAGGAGCGCGGCGCGCAGGCGCGCGACGACCTCTTTGTCCTCGTTGTATCGGATCTTCATGCCTTGTACTTCTCCAGCATCGCCTTGATATCGGCCTTATCGTGTACGCCGACCATGCCGGTCAGCGTGTGGCGGTCCTGCACGACGGCAAGCGTCGGGATGGAGTCGATACCGAACATCGACGCGAGGCTCGGCTGCTCGTCCACGTTGACCTTGCAGAACTTGACCTTGTCCTCCTCCTTATTGAGTTCGGCAAACACCGGCGCCATCATCCTGCACGGCTGGCACCACTCGGCCCAGAAGTCGATGAGGATAAGGCCGGGGTCGTCAAGCACCTCGTGCTGGAAGTTTTCCTCCGTCAGCGTGACGATATCGGTGAACGTGCGCGTCTCAGTATACGGTGCATGAGAGCTGCCGCAGCCGCCGCAGCCAGCGCCGCAGGCGCTGCATCCGGTCCCGCAGCCGGCGCCGCAGCCGCCGGCGCTCGCGCCGCTGTCGCCGGTCATCAGCTCGAGCCGTCCCTCCAGGAAGCTGTCCACCGCCTCGTCCGCCTCGCCGGAGACGCCGGAGATCAGCAGCATGTGTGCATTTTCCACGGCGCTGCGCGCGCCCGGGCCAATATCGCCACAGATGACAAGATCGACGCCGTGGGTCTTGAGCCCGCTCGCAACGGTCTCGTGACCGGCATCCTCGAAGGTGACGCTGCCCTTTTCAATGGGCTTGATATCCTCAATGGTGTAAATGGCAAATTCCTTAGCGTGTCCGAAGTGCTGCATCACCTGGCCGTTTTCACAGGGAATGGCAATTTTCATAACGGTTTTTCCTTTCTGCTTTCCGCATTCTGCGGCGTACTGCCGCTGTTTATGCTCTTGCCCGTAGTGTATCACGCTTTGCCGCGCCATACAACCGGAAAATTGTAAACAAAAAAGCAGCCGCCCGGTATTTTCCGGGCGGCTGCACAGTGATGCGCTCAAGGGATGAAGACGGACTCAGTCGTCCTTCTCTTCCTCCCCATCCTCTGCAAGGTCGGCAGGGTCGAATTCGAGCGTCGCGCCGCAGTTGGGGCAGATGACCTTGCCGTCCTCAAGCACGGAATCGTCGAAGAAGATCTCCTCCTCGCACTCGGGGCAGGTCGTGGCATAGCACTCCTCTTCCTCGTCGTCCTCGTCGTCCTCGTCGTCGTCATCCTCATCGTCGTAGTCGTCATCGTCCTCATCGTAGACGATGTCCTCCACGTCGCTGAGATCATCGCTGACAACGTCCAGCCCGTCGCCAAGCTCCATGACCTCATCGGTCAGATCCTCGACCTCGAGGGCGATCTCGTCGAGAACGTCCACGACCGCGCGGAACAGCTTGCCCTCGTTGGACTCGGCATCCAGCTTCAGACCCTCCAGCAGGCCCTTGAGATATGCGATCTTTTCAGAAATGCCCATCGTAAAACTCCTTTCCATGTCCGGAACTACGATCTCCTGTGACTACTATTGTATGCTTACCGTATGCTTTTACTTGGCACGGCTGAGATACTCGCCCGTGCGGGTATCGATCGTGATCTTGTCGCCGATGTTGACAAAGAGGGGGACCTTGATCTCCGCGCCGGTCTCGAGCGTTGCGGGCTTGAGGGTGTTGGTCGCGGTGTTGCCGGCAAGGCCCGGCTCGGTATCGGTGACTTCAAGATCGACAAAGTTCGGCGCTTCCACGCCAAAGACGTTGCCCTTGAGGGACAGGACCGTGCACATGGTATTCTCCTTGACGAAGCGGAACGCGTCGCCGAGCATGTCGCGGTTCAGCGGGACCATGTCGTAGGTCTCCTGATCCATGAAGTAATACAGGTCGCCGTCGCTGTAGCTGTATTCCATGTTCTTGCGCTCAATGGAGGCTTCCTCAAACTTCGCGGTGGGGTTGAAAGAGGTCTCGGTCACACCGCCGGTGACGACGTTCTTCATCTTGGTGCGCACAAACGCCGCGCCCTTGCCGGGCTTGACGTGCTGGAACTCGACGACCTGATAAAACTTGCCGTCCATCTCGAATACTTTACCGTTCCTGAAATCGCCAGCGGTAATCGTTGCCATAACTGTTTCCTCCTGTATTCCCGAGGACGGCAGCAGCCCATCCTCAAATTCAAAAAGTATCGGTTCTAAACCTATGGTATTTTACCGCAGATAGTGCGGCAATGCAAGTGTTTTTGCTGATGTTGTGCCTTATTTTTGCAAATTTTTCGGCATCCGGCGCTCATCATGCGCGCTTGCCGCCTTAAACGGCTGCTGCATCGCGTGCAGCACATGGTTCCACGCACCCTGCGGCCCGCCCTTCGGCTCGACCATCAGTGCCAGCACCCCGCTGCGCCGCGCGCCGAGCACATCGGTGAGCAGCTTGTCGCCGAGCATCGCCGTCTCCCCCGCGCCCGCGCCGCAGCGTGCCATTGCCTCGCGGAAGCCGCGCGCCGAGGGCTTGCCCGCGTGCCCCACGTAGCCGATGCCGAGTGGGGCGCAGAAGCGCTCCACTCGCGCGGGACTCCGGTTGTTTGACAGGATCGCGACCGTGACGCCCGACGCCCGCAGCGCGGCGATCCAGCGCCGCAGCCCCTCGTCCGGCTCGCGCTGTCGCTTGGGCGCAAGCGTATAATCCAGATCGCACAGCAGCAGGCGCACGCCGCACCCACGCAAAAACTCCGGCGTGACGGCGGTATAATCGTTGAACACCCATTGCGGGCAAAGCAGGCTGAGCATAGCGGTCTCCCATATTGCATAAGGTATCGCAGGCGCACAGCGCGCTGCGCTCTTATTATACGCAGCTTTCGCGCTTTGCACAAGGGGGGATTTTTTTGCGCATACACCTTGCCATCACGCCAGCCGCGCTCGCGCGGCTGGAGCAGCCGCCGGCACTGCCGCTTGCACATATCGCCTACGCCATCGACGAAGGCGGCTGCCTTGCGCGCGCCCGCGTGCCCGAGATGCTGCGCGGCGGGCTGCTGGGGCTTTCCGACCACTGCGCCGCACCGCTCAGGCGACCGGAAGCACTGTGCCGCGCGATCGTGAGCGAATGCCGCGCCCGCGGCTTTCACGGCGTGCTGGCAGACTTCGGCTCGCCCTGCTGCCCCGGTCGCGGCGCGCTGCTGGAGCAGCTCTCGCATATGCTCGCCGCACAGGGGCGAACGCTCTATTGCCCGTTCGCGCTCGCGCCGGCGCTCGCTCGGGCGCTCGTCGGCACAGCGGTATCGGGCGGCTCGCTGCGCGTGCTGCTGGAGGAAGCGGCAAACCGCCGCGGCGCGCAGCAGCTGGCGCTCGACCTCGAGCGCGTGCAGATGGACTTTCCCCTCCCCTGCCCCAGCGGCAGCGGTACGCCGCTGACGCACAGCGAGCTGCTGGCCCTGCGGCAGAGGCACCCCTCGTCCGTCTACTTCTCTCGCGAGCTGATGGCAAATTACTTCACCTATACGGACGGCGGCGGCACGCACTTCGTGCTCTTCGATGACGCGGAAACGCTGCGGCAGAAGCTCGTCCTTGCGCAGCGGCTCGGCATCGGGGAGGCGTTCGTCATGTATCCGGAAACGGCGGACCTGCTTTCGGCGCTGGAGGATATGCAAAAAGAGGTCCATCACGACTGATGGACCTCTTTCCGGATGCTCTTAGTAATAACGCTTGTTGCGGTTCTTGCGGGCGGCCTCGCTCTTCTTGCGGCGCTTGACGCTGGGGCTTTCATAGCACTCTCTCTTGCGGACCTCCGCCACGATACCGGCCTTGGCGCAGCTTCTCTTGAAGCGCTTGAGCGCGCTGTCGAGAGATTCGCCCTCCTTGACATGGATCTCGGACATTTATGTTTTCCCTCCCTCCGATGCACCCGGCTCGATCCTGGGTGCTCTTTAAGAGTCATTTACATGACTAACGGTGGTATTATATGAGAAAAATCACAGCTTGTCAACAATATTTTTCTCATATTCCCATCATATTTTCAAAAAGTCCGCCGTCTTTGCTCAGCAGGGCTTCACGATCAGGTTGACGAGCTTGTTCTTGACGTGGATGACCTTAACGATCTGCATACCAGTGAGTGCCTTGGCGACCTTCTCGTTCGCCTTCGCGGCCTCGACAACGGCGTCCTGCTCACTGTCCACCGGGACGGTGACGGTGCCCTTGAGCTTGCCGCCCACCTGCACCGCCATCTCAACGGAGGAAGCAACGGTCTTGCTCTCGTCGTACTCGGGCCACTCGCACTGCATCGCCATCCTGCCGCCGTGCCTGGCGGCAAAGCCCTTCTGCTCCCAGAGCTCCTCGACCATGTGGGGCGCGAACGGAGAGAGCATGAGCAGCAGCGCCTCGAAGTCGCCGCGGCTGACGCCGTTGGAATAGAACTCGTTGACCATGGCCATGAGGGCGGCGATGGCGGTGTTCATCTTCAGCGTGTCGATATCGTCCGTGACCTTCTTGATGGTCTTGTGGACGATGGGCGCGTTCTTTTCGGAAACGCCCTCCTCGTCCGTCACCTGATCGGCGAGGTTCCACACGCGGTCCAAGAAGCGCTTGCAGCCCTTGACGGCGTCGTCGGACCAGGTCGCGACCTTTTCAAAGTCGCCGATGAACATGATATAAAGGCGCATCGTGTCCGCGCCGTAGGCCTTGACGACATCGTCGGGATTGACGACGTTGCCGAGGGA
>DHMW01000130.1:0-176 GCA_002405995.1 Oscillospiraceae bacterium UBA4632 | reverse complement strand
ACCGCCGGACGCAGCGCCTGATTGCCGTACTTGGCGATGAGCGCGTCCTTCTCCTCCTGCGTGGAGACGTTGCCGACGTAGTGCGGGTTCTGACCGAGGATCATGCCGTGGCTCGTGCGCTTGGCGTAGGGCTCCTTGGTGTGAACGACGCCGATATCATAGAGGAACTTATGCCA
>DHMW01000055.1:1244-3223 GCA_002405995.1 Oscillospiraceae bacterium UBA4632 | reverse complement strand
CCTACGCGCAGTGCGAGGAGATCCTGACGTCGCAGCGCGCTGCGCTGACCGCCGTGGCGGAATATCTGCTCACCCATGAGACGATGACCGGCGAGGAATTTGAGCGAATGGTCGGCGAAAAAGCCTGATGGGCAAAAGGACGAACGGAAAAAGTGACGCAGGGACTGGCATTTGCCGTTCCCTGCGTCACTTTTTTCTTTTCTTGTAAAAATCTTTATTGTGCAAAGTGACAAGAGCATTTGTCCTCGTGGGGAAAACAGAAAAGCGATAGATATTCTCAATAAATGGACTTAAGTCCGTGACGCGCGGACAAATGCACACGAAACTTGAGAGTGACCATGGAAAAAACACCCGAAAACGACCGAAAATTCTGACAGATTCGACGCTTGAAATCCATTCAACGGTCCGATAAAATAAACTGCAACCAAAAGGGGCGGACGCCCCGTTTGCCGCGGCGACGCGGCAGAAAGTCAGGAGGATATGAATATGAAGAAGATTCTTGCACTCGTCCTTGCGCTCGTCATGGCGCTTGGTCTGGTCGCCTGCGGCTCCAAGGATGCCACCGGCGACAGCAGCGATCCCGGCACCGCCACCGACGGCGAAAAGGTCGTCCGGATCGGCGTGTTTGAGCCGCTCACCGGCGACAACGGCGCCGGCGGCAAGCAGGAGGTGCTTGGTATGCAGTATGCCAACTACGTCCAGCCCACCGTGGACATCAACGGCGAGACCTATCAGGTCGAGCTCGAGATCGTCGATAACCGCACCAGCGCCGAGAATGGCCCCTCTGCCGCGGCTGAGCTGATCAATAAGGACGTGAGCATTGTGCTCGGCTCTTACGGCTCCGGCGTGTCCATGTCCGGCGGCACCGTGTTCGCCGAGGCCGGCGTGCCCGCCATCGGCGTCACCTGCACCAACCCGCAGGTCACTTCCGACTGCGACGTTTATTTCCGCATCTGCTTCCTCGATCCGTTCCAGGGCACGGTCCTCGCGAACTACGCCTACAAGGAGCTCGGCGTCGAGACCGCTTACCTGCTCGGTATGCTCGGCAGCGACTACGACCAGGGTCTGATCTACTACTTCACGCAGGCGTTTGAGGCGCTCGGCGGCACCGTCGTTGCCGAGAACTTCCCCGAGGGCAACGCCAACTTCGTTTCCTACATCAACAACGCCAAGTCCGCCGGCGCGGGCGTCATCTTCTGCCCCGTCTCCATCAACTACGCGCAGCTGATCGTTGAGGCCGCTGCCGCGCAGGGCTTCGAGGGCGCGATCCTCGGCTCCGACACCCTCGACAGCAACATGGTCGTCGAGGCCGCCAAGGGCACCGACACCAAGCTGTACGTCACCACCTTCTATCAGGAGGGCGGCGCGCCCGAGTTCGATAAGGGCATCAAGGAGTGGATCAACGCCAATCCCGATGCGCTGACCAACAACGGCGGCAACGACATGATCGCGGCGGTCACCGCGATGGGCTATGACGCCTACTTCACCGCGCTCGAGGCCATCAAGGCCGCCGGCAGCACCGAGCCCGCCGACATCCTCGCGGCTCTGCCCAACGTGACCTACTCCGGCATCTCCGGCGAGATCGCCTTCGACGACATCGGCGACGCCAAGCGCGACGCGGCCTACATCAAGACCGCCAACACCGAGACCGGTGAGTGGGACTTCGTGACCGTTCAGGGCGTCGACTAAGGATCAGCCGACAAGCTCATTCGCAGCGATTGAACTTGGCGGGGCTTTCGCCCCGCCAAGTTTTCCCCGTTTTTTCGCGTTTCCCCGAATCCTACCAACAGGAGGTTTTCCATGCAGGGAATTTTACCGTATCTGATCAGCGGTATCTCTGTGGGAGGTCAGTACGCGCTCATCGCCATCGGCTACACGCTGGTCTACGGCATTCTGCGCCTCATTAACTTTGCCCACGGCGATGTCTTTATGGTGGCAGGCCTGATCATGGTCTACACCACCGCGTCCATGCCCATGTA
>DHMW01000055.1:850-1140 GCA_002405995.1 Oscillospiraceae bacterium UBA4632 | reverse complement strand
GCCTATAAGCCGCTGCGCACGGCGCCGCGTATGTCGCTGATGATCAGCGCCATCGGTGTGAGCTACCTCATCCAGAATCTTGCGTTCTACCTGACCGGCGGCCTGCCGCAGCCGGTCAAGACGTCGATCCCCTGGATCTCCGACACCATCACGCTCTTCGGCACGTCCACCAAGCGCGTCACGGTCGTGACGCCCGTTCTGACCATCGCGCTCGTCTTCGCGCTCGTCGCGCTCATCAAAAAGACCAAGATCGGCATGGGGATGCGCGCCGCCGCCAAGGACTTTGAGAC
>DHMW01000055.1:0-815 GCA_002405995.1 Oscillospiraceae bacterium UBA4632 | reverse complement strand
CAGCTCATGGGCGTGAAGATCAATTCCGTCATTTCCATGACCTTCGTCATCGGCTCGTTCCTCGCCGCGGTCGGCGCGATGCTCTACTTTACGAACTATCCCACGGTGGCGATCACCTCCGGCGGTATGCCCGGCCTGAAGGCCTTCGTCGCGGCGGTGTTCGGCGGCATCGGTTCCATTCCCGGCGCGGTGGTCGGCGCGTTCCTGATCGGCCTTTGCGAGGAGATCATCAAGGGCCTCGGCCAGTCCACCTTCTCCGATGCGTTCACCTTTGCGCTGCTGATCATCGTGCTGTGCGTCAAGCCCACGGGACTCTTCGGCGAAAAGGTCACGGACAAGGTCTAAGGAGGGGTGAAGATGAAAAAGAAAACGATCGGCAAAGAGTATCTCTTCACCGCGCTCATCCTGTTCGTCGTGCTGGCGGTCACGATGGTCCTCGACTCCCAGCTCCCGGGCTATCACATTGTGATCAAGGTCATCAAAAAGGCGTCGGTCTATTCCCTCGTCGCCGTTTCGATGAACCTGCTCAACGGCTTTACGGGCCTTTTCTCCCTCGGCCAGGCGGGCTTTATGCTCCTCGGCGCGTATTCCTACGCGGTGCTGTGCATCCCGGTCGCCAAGCGCGCGGGCGTGTATCAGTATTTTGACGGCGGTATTGTGAAGTTCTCCCTGCCGGAGATCTTCGCGGGCTTCCTCGGCGACAAGGTCGGCTCGGCGGTCGGCATGATCCTCGCGCTGCTTGTCGGCGGTCTGATCGCGGCGTTCTTCGCCTATCTGATCGGCCTGCCCGTGCTGCGCCTGAAGAGCGACTACCT
>DHMW01000075.1 GCA_002405995.1 Oscillospiraceae bacterium UBA4632 | reverse complement strand
GTCCGAGTGGCGAGACTTGAACTTGTATCAAACGTTGTGATTTCAATGAAAAAGTAAAAAATGTGTTTCCAACTGTGTTCAAAAGCCTTTTTTCATCTTTTCAGCTGCGCTTGCGATGGCATCAGAACAGACGTGCGTGTAGATGTCCATTGTCGTCGATATCTGCGCGTGGCCAAGTAACACCTGCGCTGTCTTTGGGTCAATGCCGCATTCAAAAAGTGCGGTTGCATAGCCGTGGCGAATCTGATGCGGGGTCACGGTCACGCCAGAAACGGCGCAATAATCTGCATACAGCTTTTCACCATGCTTGTAGGTCAGAGGCTGACCGTCCGGCTCGGCGAACAAATACCCCTTGGGCAATTTCTTGGGGAGCAGCGCATCGAGCGCGTCGAGAAGCGGTACAGAACGGATACCGGCGTCAGTTTTGGGGAGCTTGACGTATGGGGCATTGCTCAGGTAGTAGACCGAGCGGCAGATATGGATCAGCTTTGCCTTGCGGTCGATATCCGCGCCGGTAAGCGCCAGTGCCTCGCCGCGCCGGCAGCCGGTATAGTAGATCAACGCTGCGAACAGTCCAAATGGCGTGTCTGTGGCATGAGCCTTGATGAGCTTGATCTGCTCCTTGTCCGGCGGCAGGCGGCGCACCTGTTTGTTACTGCGCGGCTGGCGGACAGAGGCCGCCGGATTGTATTGCAGATACCCCTTGACCTCTGCCCAACGGAGAGACTGCCGGATGACCTGCAGCTGCATGGCTGTCGTTTTCTTGGCATACTTGGCGGAAATTCCTTTAATAAAACGGTCGATCTCTTGCGCGGTGATCGTGCCGATCTGGCGGGAGCCGAATTCTTTTTTTGCCCGCACAATCGCCGGCTTATAGCTCTTGAGAGAGGACGGCGCAAGCGTCGGCTCGATTTCGTCCCACCATCTGTCGGCAATAGACGAGAAAAGCGTCTCCTCGGCAGCTTCGGCCTCGGCGGCACTCATATCAAAGGCCTTGACCTTTTCCCAGACCTCCTTGTCGGTCTTGCCCCGGAAGGCCTTGCGCTTGCCGTTGATGCGGATGATCGTCTCGTGCAGGCCGTCCGGTCGGACGTAGTATTTCGGGTACTTTGCCATCGCTCCCTCCCCTTTTTTGATTTTTCCGTAGTCAAATGCGCCGCGGCGCGCTATAATTTCCTCGGCGCCAAATACAAACGGGTGCCCGAGTGGGAGCAGAAATGTACGATATCGACTACATCATCGCACTGTTTGAGTCTCTGAGCGCAGAAGCCCAGCAGGAAGCCCTTGAGCTGGCTGCGAAGCTCGCGGCCGAAGCCCAGCGCAACGATCCGTAGACCCCGCACATTCTCCCTCTCGCACAGTCCGCGCGGACCGCAAGGCCGCTGTCCTCCTGGGCGGCGGCCTTTTGCGCATCAGCCGTTCAGGGTAAAGCTCCAGCTGCTCGCTGCATTCACGGTTATGATCGTCGCGTCGTTTCCGAGCCGGACGGTCCCGCTATACGGCTCGGTCGTGTTGACCAGCAGATCATCATACTCGCCGTATCCGTCATAAGAAATAACCGCGAAATGCCGCCCGTCTGCATTGCCTTCGATATCGGCAGTCCGCCCGCCCGAGATCGCAAACACTGCGTCGCCGGTCCCTGTGCGGGTCTCCCCTTCCGACATCCAGTCCCATCCGGCGAGGTCGATCACTTCGATCGTCCAGTCTCCGGTTGACTTCACTTCGATCGATCGGACGTCCAAAGAGGCGTCATAGGTCGTTCCGTCGTAGGGCTCGGTCGTGTTGACCAGCAGCTCGCTGTACTCGTTGCTGCTGTTGTACGTTGTCACGGCAAAATGCCGCCCCGCCGCATTGCCGGTAATATGGAAAACGTAGTAATAGCCGTCAGGGATGTCCACATCAACAACGTCGTCTCCGGATCCGGAGAGCACGATCGTGTCATGGAGCTCCACTTCTTCCGGTTCGCTCTGCTCTTCCGGCTGTTCGCTTCCGGTCTGGCCGGTTGGCTGCTGCTCGGATCTGTCGTCGGCGGCGTTGCCGCTGCCGCCGCAAGCGGCAAGAGAAAGCGCGAGGGCAAGCGCAAGGATCAGCGAAAAAAACTTCTTCATATCTCTCTCCTCCGGTGCCCTGATCGGGCACCTTTTTATTTTTCAATGCCTGCCATTGCATCATCGAGGGCATCCCAGAAATCTATCTCATTGACGATCACTACGCGAGCGCCTTCTTTTCTGAGAGCCATTGCTTCCTCAATTTTTCTGCCATAGCAAGCATACGCCCAACAAGGATTGCCCGCAGTGCCAACGATCAAATAGTCGGTTTTGCTGCTGACCGACGCGCGCATCGTCCCTCCGGCTCCGGCGATCAGCGCGGCTATTTCGTTACGCTTGGCGCGGCGGGATTCGCCTGTAAAGCAGAAGATCTTTCCTGGGAACGTCACCTCCGGATAGGCAGCGCAGATCCCGGCGACGCTGTACTTTTTGCGCAGGTCAAAAAAGTCCTTTTCGGACAAGTTGTATGACGTAGTGAAATCGATGATGTTGCTAAAAAACGCCGCAAGCTGCTCGCGCTCCTCCTGCGTAATTTTTCCGTCTTCAAGAATGGTATAAAGCATGGAGCAAATTTCGTCAAAGGGATATGTCCCATTCAGGAACTCATTGGCGTCGATCCATTTTCTGAGCGAAAGGATCTCCTTGTCGCTCAGCTCCGCATCCGCCATGATGCCATGGATCAGTCCCTGCAAAAACTGAATTGAAGAAGTCGTCGCGTCGTAGTAGGAGTTGTTATCGGCAAAGTTGCTGCATAGCCACAAGATGTCCTTGGATTCATCGGAGGTAACAACTCCGTCAGCCAAAGCCTCGTCGATGACTGGCAGCAGCTCAGAAAAAGGGTGACGGTCACGCAGATGCGCGTGAAGCTCACACCAGTGTGTCAGCTCGACCAGCTCGCTGCCGCTCACGTCGGTATCAGAGCTGATCCCTGCAACAATGCCGCGCAGCGTATTGATGGCTTTATGCAGCTCGGCGGGGGTAGTAAACGCTCTATACTCTTCCAGCTCTTTCATATCTCTCTCCTCCGGCGTCCGATTCGGACGCCTTTTTATTTTTTCTTCTTAAGCATCTCGGCGACGATCTCGTTCTGGGCTTTGTCGTCGAGGCTTGAAAACAGCTTCAGGAACTGCTCGGTTGGGCCTTCCGGCACGGCTGGCAGCGTGCCCGGCGTCTCGCCGAGCAGGTCAGATACGGTGCAGCCGAGGTATTGCGCAAGCTGCTGCACCTTGGCGACAGATGGGGTTTGTCCTCTTTTGATGTCCGTCACAAAGCTGGTACCGACGCCGCTGTCGCGGCAGGCGTTCGTGGGCTTAACGCCCTTCTGTGCGCAATACCGTTCGATATTTTGCACAAAAAGCTCCCTGTCCAATGGAATCTCCTCCTTATATATAATTGGTTATTACGCATAATATTCTTATTTACGCATTTTTAGCCTTGACAATGCGTGAATACGGATTTAGAATCATCTTGCAAGCAAAAAGAAAGGGGGCGACGATGGTGGTCTACCGCATTCGCAGGATCGAACTGGATAACCTGGCTGAGATCTGCTGGCGCTCGAAGCGCTGCGAGATCTTCGTCACCGATCAGGAGCTGAGGCTCGGCGGGCTCTACCAGCTTCGCGGCGGGCGGCTGTACATCGTCGTGTCAAAGGAAAACTGAACATACGGAGCGGCCGGCGCGCGTCAGGCTTACCCTCATCCTCCCGTCCATGGATGCTTATTCTCCGCCTGCCTGAAGGACGTTCGACTCGTCCTCGCTCCCCTACCCTTATTTTTGAGCAAGGCATACAGATTCATAATCAGGATATCACGCAAGTTCCCAAAACACAAGAGAAAGAAGGTGCAACTTTTGGCGAAAATGCGAATCAAGGAGCTGTGCGAGGCAAAGGGCCTGACGCAGCGCTATCTCGCCGACCAGCTCGGCATCGACAACAGCACGGTCAATAAGTGGGTCGTCGGCGAAAACATCCCGCGCGCGGACAAGCTGCCGAAGCTGGCGCAGCTGCTCGGCTGCACGATCGATGAACTTTTCGAAAAGGAGGCGTAAGAAATGCCGAGAGAACGAGAGGATTTCCGCGACCAGCTGCAATCGCTGCGCGAGCAGTTTTCCGGGCAGGAGGTGCTGACGCTGGATCAGAGCTGCGCGCTGCTCGGGCTCGACCGCGACGCGCTGCTCCACGACAAGACCTTCCCCTCCAAGAAGGTCGGGAAGCGGTACATCATCCCCATCGTGCCGCTGGCGCGGTGGATGTCCACCTGGTAGAAAACCATAGCACAGAAAGGAGAATTTATCCATGCATCCCGAATACCCGAATTTGTATCAAAGGGCAAGAAAGGCTACCTATTTCACGCAGGAACAGGCAGCCGAACGGCTTGGACTTTCGAGCGAAAGTCTGAAACAATATGAGAGCGGACGGCGCGTGCCGCCGGACGACGTGGTCGCGCGGATGGTCGAGGTCTACAATCTGCCGTGGCTCGCGCTGGAGCATAGCCGCGCGACGGACAGGCTTGGTGTGCTTCCGAAGGTCGAGGCGAAACCGCTCCCGGTGGCGACGATCGCGCTGACCAACCGGCTGCGGGAGGCGACCGACCGGATCGTCGGCGGACTGCTCCGCATCGCCGAGGACGGCGTGATCGACGAGAGCGAGCGCCCGGAGTTCGACGCCATCGTCACCGAGCTGCGCGAGACCATTGCTGCGGCCTATCAGGTGATCTACTCCGCGGACACAAAAAAAGAACGCCCCGACGTTGGCGCGTCGAAGCGTTCGGTGTCTCAGAGGTTCAACTCTGAAAACGATTGCATAAACAGTATAGCACATTCGCGCGGAAATGCAAGCCCCATTTTGTCCAAGGGGGTGTATGCCCGATGACCGGATGGCCGCTTATGTTGACGATCGTCGGCGCCGGAACGGTGTCGGCGTGGATCCTGCGCGTGATCGAATACTTGGAGGGAGGAAGACCGAATGGCAAGAGAAAAAGAAGACCGACGCCTTGACGACGAGGCGCGCGCGGCTGACTACGTCGAGCTGTGCGAGCGGCTCCTGAGCTGCTGCGAGAGCGCCACACTCACGCCCGTGAAGCAGGGGGTGCAGAGATGACTCGGGATGAGATATTGCGAGAGAATCGCAGGGGCGGCGGTATGTTTGCCGTGATCCCATCCGTCGTGATGCTGGACACACAGCTCTCGGCGAGTGCAAAGCTGCTGTACGGCGTCATCACATGGAGGTCGGGCAAGTTCGGCTTTTGTTGGGCGACCAACGACACGCTGGCTGAAGATGTCGGTCTGAGCGCCAAGCGTGTCACGCCACTGATCGCGCAGTTGGAAGAGCGTGGACATGTTGAGACGGAAATCCTTCTTGACAAGACGGTAACGGGCGGGAAGCGGCGCAACATCTACCCGATCGTCCGCAGTGCACGCAGCCTGGTGGGGGGTATCCTCAAAAATGAGGATACCCTCTCCTCAGAAACGAGGACACCCTCTCCCCAAAAACGAGGAGACGGTATCCTCAAAAATGAGGAGAGAAAAAAGAAAAGAGAAAATAATAATAATAAGCCCCCTATAGTCCCCTCCGAGATCGCGGAACATGTCGCGGAATACTGCGGCGAGGATGGGGAGCTGCGGGACGCGATCGTGGGGCTGCTGGAAAACCGCGCCAAGGTCGATCGCAAGAAGGCGGTGAAGACCGAGCGCGCACTCAACGGCATCCTGCGTAGGCTGGACGAGCTGTCCGGCGGCAGGCGCGAGGTGAAGCTTGCGCTGCTGGATAAGGCGACGAGCATGAACTGGCTGACCGTCTACGAGCTCAAGCCGGACGAGCTGCCGGCTGCGCGAGCGGAGCCTGATGCGCCGGTGCAGTTCGGCTGGGGGGTGAGCTGATGGGGCAGGCGGCAAAGCAGCAGCCGGGGCTTGAGGCTGAGACTGCTGTGATCGGCGCGCTGCTGATCGACCCGGATATCGTCAAGGACGTGCTGTTCACTGTCCGCGAGCGGGACTTCGGCATTGAGATCAACCGGAAGATCTTCCGCGCGGCGCGAGAGCTGTACCTTCGGGCGGAGTCAGTGACAGCCGTCAGCATCCGCGACAGGATCGGCAAAGACTCGACCGATTACCTCACGCAGCTTTACCAGATCACGACAACGAGCGCTCACTGGCGCGAGGATGCCGGCAGAATGGCGGAGCAGGCCAGCCTGCGGCGCATGCAGATCCTTGCGATGCAGATCATGTCGGCGGTCACGGCGCAGGAGGGGCGCGAGCTGGCTGCCGGGATCCAGCAGGAGCTGAACGGCGGGCGGCAGATCGCAGCCTACACGATGGAGGACATGATCCGGGACTTTGCCGCCCGGCAGACGGACAAAGCGCCGCTGCGCTATGTCCGCTATGGTCTCGCCGAGGTGGACGAGGGGACCTACACGCAGCCGGGCGACGTGGTCGTCATCGGCGGATACCCCAGCGCCGGAAAGACGGCGCTCGCGCTGCAGATGGCGATGCGGATGGCGCGGGAGTGGCGCGTGGGCTTTTTCTCCCTCGAGACCGACCATCGCAAGGTCACCGACCGCGCGATCGCCATGCTGAACGATATCAGCTTCACGGCGATCAAGCGCCGCGAGCTGACGGACAAGGACTGGGAGCGGTTCGCCGCCAGAAGCGCCGAGAATGCCGGTCTTAAATTCACGCTGATCGAGGCGGCCGGCTGGAGCGTCAGCGATATCACGAGCGCCGCCGAGGCCTATGAGTTCGACGTGATCTTCATCGACTACGTCCAGCTCATCCGGCCGAGCACGGCTAATCCCATGCGCAGCGAGCAGGTCGCAGAGATTTCCCGCGAGCTGCATGCCTTCGCCCAGAGCCGGAAGAAGCTCGTGATCGAGCTGGCGCAGCTCATCCGCGAGGATCGTCCGGCCGTGCAGAGGAAAACGAACAAGCCGCAGCAAAATGAGCCGCGCATGAGCGACCTGAAGGAGTCCGGGCAGCTGGAGCAGGACGCGGACATGATCTTCATGATCTACCGCCCGGTCGCGGGCGGCGATTATGACCCTGCGAAGTCCCGCTTTTTGCGGATCGTGAAAAACAAGGAGGGGCTGCTGCTGCGCATGCTGCTCTGGTTCGACGGCGACAAGCAGACCTTCACGCCTATGACAATGGAGTCGGCGCGCGAGCGCGCCGAGGATCAGCGGATCATAGAGCGCAACGCGCGCAACGACCGCATGAGCGGCGCAAAGCGCCGCTGAGAAAGGAGAGAAAAAATGCCATACATCGGACAGCGGGTCACGTGGACGCCGTGCGCGTACCGGAACGTAGACGACACGGAGGACTGGAAGAGTGCCCGGGGGAAGCACCCTGTGCACGGAAAGGTCGTCTACATCAACGAGGCGCACAGGTTCTTCCTGGCAGAGGCGCTCGTCTTCGGCTACATCCTGCGCGAGTGCTTCAAGTTCTGAGGGGAGGCGGCAAGTCATCGAGAGAAACAGGTGCTGCTTTAAGTGCGCGGAGCGACGCGCCGGGTGCCATAGCACCTGCGAGCGCTACCTCGCATGGAAGGCCGCCGCAGAGGCGGAGAAAAATAAAATCAAAGCCGCAAAGCAGGAGTACAAGGACGCGGACGATTACCAGCGCGCCGCGGCTGCTCGCCTGCGGCGCATGAAATGACAGGAGGACGAAATGAAAACGATTGCGATCATGAACTACAAGGGCGGCGTCGGGAAGACCGCCACAACCATCAACTTTGCCGCCGAGCTGGCGGCTGCCGGCAAGCGCGTCGTTGTGATGGACGCGGACGGGCAATGCAATCTGAGCGACATCTTCGGCGCGGACACGATGCAGGGCGGCACGACCTACGAGATCCTGACCGGAGAGACGGGCGGGTGCTGGGACGAGCTGGCGCAGCCGACACCGATCGAGGGCGTGGAGATCATCCCGGCCAGCGCGGAGCTGCCAAAGGCGGATATTGCCGCCCTGACCGGCGAGCGATTGGCGCGTGGCGGGTTGAGCGACTTTTGCCTTGCCGTCGCGGAAGACGGCGAGGTGGACTATATCCTGATCGACTGCCCGACGGCTTACAACGCCGCCACGGTCGCGGCGCTGTGCGCCGCGGATGAGATCATCATCCCGGTCGAACTGGAGGGCTTTTCGCTCCACGGTGCGGGTGAGATCCGCAGCCAGGTCGCCAATATGCGGACGGTCAATCCGCGGCTGCGCGTTGCCGGGTCGCTCGTCACGAAGCGGCGCGCCACCCGCGTTCAGGATGCTGCGGAGGATGCGCTGCGTGCGAGCGGCATTCCGGCATTCCGCGCGGAGATCCCGCTGCGCGCAGCTGTTCCGGCAAGCATGTCCAACCTCAACGCGAGCAAGACGCTGAGAGGCTACGCGCCGAAGGACGCGGCGACGCTCGCCTACCGCGCTTTTACACAGGAGTATCTGAACAAAGGAGGCGCGAGCAATGGCTAAAGGCAAGTTTGACATGAGCGAGTTCCTTGCGCCGGCAGAAATGCCGGATGCTGCATTGCCGGAGCAGCACGGGCCTCGTACGGTCGAGACGATCACGGGCGAGATCCTGCACCTTCAGCGCGTGGGCGGCGAGGCCGTCCTCGGTATCGGGCAGAGGCTGATCGAGGCGAAGGCCATGCTGGAGCATGGACAGTGGCGGAGCTGGCTGACGGAGAACGTGAATTATTCGGAGCGCACCGCGCAGAACCTGATGCGGCTTGCGCGGGAGTGGTCAAATCCGCAAGCGCTTGCGGATTTGGGCGCCGCGAAGGCGCTGCTCGTGCTGTCCCTGCCGGTCGATGAGCGGGAATCCTTCCTCGCGGAAAATCATGTCGTGGACGGCGAGGAGAAAAGCGTCGTTGACATGACCTCGCGCGAGCTTCAGAAGGCGATCGCCGACCGCGAGGCGGCGCTTGCCGAAAAGCGGGCGGCAGAGGATGCGCGCGTGAAGATGGAGGCGGATATGGCAGCGCTCAAGAGGCTCCATGCCGACAGCGTTGCGTCCGGAGATAGGCAGGAGAAAGAGATCGCCGCACTCCGGAAAGAGCTGAAGGCGCTGAAGGACAAGCCGGTCGAGGTCGCAGTGATGAGCGTGGACCAGGAGAAGATTGACGCGGCACGCGCCGAGGCAACGGCGGCGATGCAGCGCAAGCTGGACCGGGCAGTCGATGATGGGAAAAAGCTGGAGGATGCGCGGAAAAAGCTGGAAGATGAGCTTGCCGAGCTGCGCGCCAGACTTGAGAGCGCCGAGAGAAATGAGAAGCGGGCGCAAATGTCGAAGGATAAAGACCTGGTCGTCTTTGATGTTGCTTTCGGGCAGGCGCAGGAGGACATCAACAAGCTGCACGGCCTGTACATCAGGGTCCGCAACCGCGGCGATGATGAGCTTGCTGAAAAGCTGAGGAAGGCTCTGCTGGCGCTTGCGGAAAACGTGAGGGGGTGCGCGGAATGAGTGTGATTCAAGACGCCATCGCCGCCATTGAGAGCCAGCAGCCCAAGGAGCGCACGGCGGTGTGGATGGTGGGCGAGCAGCTGAAGGACATGATCCGCGGCGACGAGGCCGCGGCGGCGCTGCTGCTGACGGACCTGACGCAGAACAAGGAGATGACACTCGCGGCAGCGGAGAAGAAAATCGCCGAGCGGGCCAAAAGGAACAAGGTCGGCAGCTGCGGGTGCGTGACGCCTGCGGAGGCGGAAGACGTTCTGCGTGAGTTTTTCGGCCTGCCGAGACACGGCACAGCCTCAGCGCCGCGGGCGGAGAGGCGCAAGGTCGTGGACCTTGCGGACTTTCTATGAGCCGCCGCATGGACGCCGGGTGGCAGGAGCTGGCGGACATGCTGCCGCTCCAGCCGTGCGGAGATCTGCAGCAGGATGTGCTGAGCGCAGTCTATGACGACGGCGAGCTGGGCGATGGGCTGATGCTCTACCGCCGCGAGAGCGTGGAGACCTCGGACGACGTTGCGCAGACAATGTGCCCCGAGGATTGGGCACGCTGGGAGAAGTCGCGGAAGCGGCGCTGGGGCGCACGCTGCACCTGCTCAAACTGCGGAGAAGAGTTTTTCGCAGGCTATGTCAGCGACGGCGGCACGAGCGGCATCATTTTGCGGCAGGGCGAGGATGGGCAGATCTACGAGGGTTACGTTGACAAGGGTGACGACGATGCGCAGATCTTCTTCGACGACGAGACGGTCTGCTGCCCGCGCTGCTGGCAGAGTGTGGTTGTGACGCGGCGGAACAAGCTGCGGCAGGGCCGCACGCATCAGGTGCTGCAGGCCGAAACGCTGAATATTGACGGTTATCTTGCGGTGCTCTACTGGATGGTGGCGCGGTATCAGGACGATACCGGCGTTGACACCGTGACCTTTTCGCCGCACGCGGCGCTGATCGTGGATCGTTGCGGCGTGCTGCGGCGCTTCCGCGCGGTGCATCGCAGTGGAGATGTGCGCGACGTGACATGGAAACCGTGCAAGCAGAGCTGCGACCCGATGCAGCAGCCCTATTACTGTTACGGCGCTGTAAACGGACGGCAGGTCGGCGGATGGACATGCACCTACGGTCCTGAGCTGGGCGGAACGACGGGCGAGAAAACGGCGCTGGACAAATACATCGGCATCGGCGGCCGCTGGCCAGGGGCATACCTGCACGTCTGGCGCAAGCACCCGCAGGTGGAAAATCTGATGCGCAGCGGCTTTGATGTGGCGGTGACGCAGAGCATCGACGAGTATTTGGACACATGCGGTAACTATTCCATGCTGCGCGACGCGCCTGAGATCCCCTGGGTCGATTGGAGCGAGACAAAGCCGCACCGGATGCTCGGCATGAGCAAGGAGGCCTTCCGCGCGGTGCGCGGGAAGAAGTGGAGCGAAAATACCGTGCGGTGCTGGGCGAGCTACCGGAAGCTCGTAAAGGGCGCGGACGCGCTGCAATTTGTACAGGAGGTCGGCAAGATCGGCTTGAACGACATGGAGAAGCTGCTGGGCGCCTATCAGGCCGTCGAAACCGATCTGCACCCCGCACATGTAGTGAAATACTTTGAAAAGCAGAAGCGCTTGAAGGGCGGCGTGCAGCTGCTGCTGGACTACCGGCGCGTGCTGCGGGCGCTGTGGTTGGCGGACGGAAACGAAACGCTGTGGCCGCGCGACCTGCAGGCGGCGCATGACCGCGTGATGGAGATGTACGCGGTGCATGAGGGCGTCAAGTACCGCTCGGCAGACTTCACGCCGGTCTATATCCGACTCAAGGCGCTGGAGTGGACGGACGGCGAGCTCTGCATCCGCATCCCGCAGGAGGAGCAGGAGCTGATCGACGAAGGAAAGACCCTGCGCCACTGCGTGGGCACCTACGGCAAAACACATTGCAGCGGCAAGCCGATCTTCTTCGTGCGGCACTACCGCAGACCGGAGCGCAGCTATTACACGCTGAACATCGACCTGACGACGCCGCGGCCGAAGGAGATCCAGCTGCACGGCTACGGCAACGAGCACCACGGCGAGCGCAAGCAATACACGCACAGCATCCCGCAGAAGGTGCGTGACTTCTGCGACAGGTGGGAGCGTGAGGTGCTGACGCCGTGGTTTTTAGAGGAACAGCGTAAAAAGTTCGCGGAAGCGAACAGTGAGAAAAAGAAAGCGAGGAAGGGCGCATGAGAAATGATGAAATCTTGACGATGCTGCGCCGCATGAAGGTTCAAACCGGTTCGCTGGTCTGTTTGGGGTGCGGGCGTGAACACAATTGCAGCATCCACGGATGCCGGATCCTGCGGGAAGCTGCGGATTTGATTGAGAAGATGACTGACCGCTGCGCGCGGTACGCCGAGGAGATCGCCGTGCTGCAGGCGCGGCAGAAGTGGATCCCGGTGACGGAACGGCTGCCGGAGGGCAGCGATGATGTTCTTGCCGTTGTGTTTGGGCGGCCGATGCAGAACATTGAGTTGATCGGAGCCTTGCATATCGCTGCTTACTGCGGCGACGATGCAGGCTGGTATGTGCCGGAGTATCCGGACTGGGATGCCCCGCGGGTCACGCACTGGATGCCGCTGCCTGTAGGGCTGGAGGGGGAGGATCTGTCCATATGACGCTGCGGGTGACGATGGAGGTCGATGCTCCGGACGGGGCTGATGTGCAGGGCCTTAAGGAAAAAATCGCAATGGACTACGAGAAGTACGGCGACGTGCGCGTTGTGAAAGTCGAGCGCGTCGGCGGATATCAACAAATGACGATGAAGGGAGACTGACATGCAGAAGATCAACCTGAAGAAGACTACAAAAGAGCAGATGCTCACGATGCTGGAGACAGCGTGGCAGGCAAACGCGGGGGCCAACGAGGAGATCGCGGCGCTGAGCAAGCGGATCGATGAGCAGAACGATGCGCTTGCCAAGTGCGTGGCCGAGAAGAACGGGCTGCGAGAGCAGCTCAAAAATTCTGATGACACTATGGGAGCGGTAAACAAAGAGCTTCAAAGAGTCAATAATGAACTGTGCCGCGAGCGTGGGAATGTCATTCTGGTGGCAGGACAGAGGGACGCGGCGATCGCGGAGAGCAAGGACTTGCGCACCAAGCTCGCCGACACTGAGGCGGCGCTGAGAAGGGCGAACAGCGAAGCGACAGTTCTTCGGCATGATTTGACGTGCGAGCGAGAGACGTCCGCGCATCTCGCATCGGTCTGCAAATGGCTCTCAGACCACCCGTGGCGCAACCTGTGGGCGTGGTTTAAGCTCCTGTTTTCCTGAGCGGAGGTGCGCGTGAATGAAGAGGAAACGGATGATCAAGCTGCTGATGAGCTTCGGCTGCGACAGAAACGATGCTGCGAGGTTTGCGGATATGTGCGACGGAAGCAAGTCACATGTGCGAGTTTTGAACAGACTTTGCATGGATTTCTTGTGGGAATACTGCAAGCAAATGGACGCGGCTGTTGTTGAGGGTGATATGACCGGCGCTGTCGCCGGTGTGGTCGGGAGCGTATATGGCTGAGTACTGTGTGGTTAGGCAGCGGGCGGGGCCGCTGGTCAAGACCTACACGACCGACCGGAAGCGATTCGTTGAGTGGGCCAAGCGCTCAGACATGGGACGCCTGAGTGCACCGTGCATGTGGGCAAAGAGTGCAGACAAGCTGGAGCTGTATCTCGCGCTCTTCGGCTATACCGGCACGCACTACATTCTCACCTTCGACGATGAGCACCTGCCGGATAGCTTTGATGGCGTCAAGCGCTGTCTGGCGGCGTTTATCAAGCGAGCACGCCGCATGCGTCCGATGCTGCGGCGCTACGTCTACGCGATCGAGGTCGGGCACTCCGGCGGACGGTGGCACATCCACTTTGTGGCGGACGACAGCGATCTGCCGTTCGACGTGGCGCGGTACCTTTGGCGCTACGGCTGGGTCAATCCGGGGTATGTCAAATATCCCGTGCTGCACAAGGAGGACGGCTACCGGCGGCTCGCCGAATATATTTGCAAGGACCGAGACGGCGGCTTCGTGCCGCTCGGCAAGCACAAGTGGGGCGTCGCGCGCGGGATGCGCGCGATGATCCCATGCCCGGAGATCTCTGTGCAGAGCCGCCGCCCGGCGGTGCCGCGCAATGCGTTCTGGGCCCGCGCCGGCGGCAAGGAGATGCGCGATCCGATCACCGGCAAGAGTTTCGGGTACCTGTACAAGGCAAGCTGGGTCGCGGCAAAGCGGTAAGCGCTTTTATTTTAAATTATAGATCATAGATATACTTCTACTTAAGATGGGAATATACTTGTAAACTGTTGCTTATTCACGGACACGAGGTGAAAAAGTATTGCAAACGAAGCAGAAAGGTGATAAACTGGCAGCAAAGGACGGATGGCTGCTCTGCCCGTGCTGCGGCAGAGGGAAGGTCCTCCGGCTGAATCCCGAGACCAGAGCGAGATCGTTGACGGTCTACTGCAAGATCTGTGGGAAAGAATCCATCGTGAATATCGACGAGTGCCTGTGCCAGAGTGCCTGTGCCACATGATCCGCGAGAGCGGTTTGTGTCGGCGCAGGCTTTTTGTTTTGCCCGGAGGTGATAGCCCGTGAGCCAAAAGCCGCTGCGGCCATGCCGACACCCGGGCTGCTGCGTGCTGGTGAGTGACGGCTATTGCGATGCCCACCAGCCGCGCGGCGACCGGCGCAGCGCCGAGGCGCAGTCCTGGCGCTGGATGTATCAGACCGCCAGGTGGAAGTGCGACCTGCGGCCGGCGCAGCTCCTGCGTGAGCCGTTTTGCCGTGAGTGTGCGAAGCGCGGGCTTCGCGTCAGAGCAACGGACGTTGACCACATCGTCGATCACAAGGGAAGCTGGCGACGGTTCTGCGACCGGAGCAATCTGGAGAGCCTGTGCCACAGCTGCCACAGCCGGAAAACGGCGCGGGAATTGTACGAAAACCGCAGGCGTTCTGCGCGGTGACCTGTGATGTAAAAAGCGGCAGGCTCGGGCGCTCGGGCGCGGCGCGAGGGTGTCGCGCGGGGATCCTTGCGGCCCCCCCTCCCCGGGTCAGAAAAGTTCGGAACTTTGCCGCCGAAACCGCGAGCCCTCCCATGCAGAAGATTTTCTCCCCACGGAGGGAATTGGCGGAGAAACGGAGAAAAAAACATGACGAAGAAAAAAGCGGCGGAGCCGGTGCGTGTGGCAGTCAAGGGACTGCCGACGGCGCGCATCGATGCGCTTAAGCCGTACGAGAATAACGCGAAGATACACGGGGAGGAGCAGATCAAGCAGCTGCGCAGGAGTCTGCGCGAGTTCGGTTTTGTTTCTCCGGTGCTGATCGATGAGAATAACAACCTGATCGCCGGGCACGGCCGCGTCGAGGCGGCGAGAGCCGAGGGCATGAGCGAGGTGCCGTATGTGCTGGTAAGCGATCTCACCGAGGCGCAGCGGCGCGCGTACATCATCGCCGACAACCGCCTTGCCGAGACTGGTGAGTGGGACGCGGCGCGGCTCAGGTTCGAGATGCAGGAGCTGCAGAGCTTTGGCTTCGACGCCGAGCTGACCGGCTTTGCCGTGGAGGAGGTCGAGACGATCCCAGTCAGCGCATATGAGCGGTCAAAGCCGGATCCGAAGGCTGAGCACTTCTGGGGCGAAACCGAAAGCGAAAACTCTGAAGAATACGACGCCTTTGTGGAAAAGTTCAAGCCAAAGCTCACCACCGACGACTGCTACACGCCGCAGAACATCTACGAAACGGTCCGCGACTGGGCGGTAGAGCACTACGGCTTGCAGGACGCGCCGATCATTCGACCGTTTTATCCAGGCGGCGACTATGAGCGCGAGACCTATCCAGACGGATGCGTGGTGATCGACAACCCGCCGTTTTCGATCCTCTCGAAGATCTGCCGGTTTTACATGGAGCGCGGTATCCGGTTTTTTCTGTTTGCGCCAGCGCTGACCCTGTTCGGCATTGCGGCAGGGACGTGCAACTACCTGCCGATGTCCTGCCAGATCACCTATGAAAACGGTGCGGACGTTTGCACGAGCTTTGTGACTAATCTTGGAGACTGGAAGATCGAGACGGCGCCGGAGTTGTGGGCGCTTGTGGATACAGTGAACACGCAGAACACGAATGAGGGCGCGGTGGAACTGCCCGGCTACGCATACCCAGACTGCGTGATGACGCCGATCCGCATCGCGCCAACCTCTCGCTGGACAGCGCTGCGGATTCCGGCGTCAGACGCGAGCTTTGTTCGGGCTCTGGACGCGCAGCGCGAACAAGGAAAAACCGTTTACGGTGCGGGTTTTCTTTTGTCGGAGAAGGCTGCGGCGGAGAAGGCTGCCGCGGAGAAGGCTGCAGCGAAGAAGGCTGCAGCGAAGAAACGAAAGCAGTTCGTCTGGGAGCTGAGCGAGCGCGAGAAGGCAATTGTTGCGGCGCTGGGGAAACCGTGAGAAAGGAGTGGAGCAATGGCGGGAGCGAGACAGCCGACCGATCTGGTTGTGGCCAAGGGGCGCAAGCATATGACGCGGGCCGAAGAGGACGCGCGGCGCGACCGCGAGGTCGTCGTGCCGCCGCCGCAAAAGGCAAAGCCGCCCAGGTGGCTGCCCAAACCGCTGCACAAGGAGTTCCGCGCGCTGGGGCGTCAGCTTCTTGACGTCGGGCTTTACACCGACCTTGACGCAGACAACCTGGGCCGCTACCTGATCGCGCATCACGAGTATATCAGCGCGACGGCGGAGGTGCAGCGGGCGCTGGAGCCGGTCCCCGGACGCGGACGCGACCTTGAGAGCGCGGAGAGCTGGGGGCGCGTGCAGGACCGCTATTTCAAGCAGGCGCGCAACTGCGCCAACGATATGGGCCTGACCGTATCGAGCCGGTGCCGCCTGGTCATCCCGTCCGTGGCGGCGACGGTCGCCGGAGCGGCGGACGAGGGGGCGGACGAGTTCACGCAGCTGCTGAGGCGGCGGCAGGAGGCAGCGATGAGCTGCGCGGGCGGTGGCTGAGCGGTTCGACCATGGCGCGGCGCAGTTCGTCTGCGACTTCGTCGAGCGGCTGCCGACGACCGACACGGGCGAGCGCTTCCGGCTCTACGACTGGCAGCGCAGCGCGCTGAGCGAGTTCTACGGGACGATGGTGTCCAGTCCGGACACCGTTGGCCTCCCTGCCCCAATCAACGCGGAATGGCTGCGGAAGTACTGGTATCTCTATCTCGAGATCCCGAAGAAAAACGGGAAGAGCGAGCTGGCGGCGGCGCTGGGACTGTATCACCTGTTTGCCGACGGCGAGCTGAATGCCGAGGTCTATATCTGCGCGGCGGACAAAGATAATGCCTCGATCGTCTTTAACGCGGCGGTCTTCATGGCGACGAGCGCGCCGTGGACGGCGAAGATGATCGCGCGCGGCGAGCTGAAGGTCATCGAGAGCCGCAGGCGCATCGAGTATCGCCGGAGCGTGAGGGCCAGCAACGGCGGGCGCAGGTGGGTGACGGTGGGCATCATGCAGGTGCTGTCTGCCGAGGCCTACAGCAAGCACGGCTACAAGCCGAGCTGCGTGATCTTCGACGAGCTGCACGCCCAGCCGAGCCGCGACCTGTGGGACGTGATGACCGGCGCGGCCGGCGCATCGAGACGCCAACCGGCGTGGATCGTGCTGACGACGGCAGGCGACGATCCCGACCGCAATTCCATCGGCTGGGAGATCCACGCGAAGGCGGTCGCCATCCGCGACGCGCGGCAGCTGCGCCGCGTGCAGGCCGAGGGCGGCGATGTGCGCACGATCCTCTCGCTCCGGCACGTGGCGGATGAGGATCTCGCGGAGGCTGAGGAAGCGCTGCTCGCGCGCGACGAAGAGAACTGGCTGCCGATCCTCTACGGTCTGACGGCGATGTTCGGCGACGATCCGGACGATCTTGCCAAGCTCAACATCTGGGACGAGAGCCTGTGGAAGCTTTGCAATCCGTCGCTGGGCAAGCACCTGAGCCTGCGGAATATCCGCATGGAGGCGATGGCGGCGAAGAAGAGCGAGGCCGCGGAGCGGTTGTTCCGCTGGCTGCGGCTCAACCAGTGGATCACGACGAAGGCAGTCAGCTGGATCTCGCTAAATCTTTACGACAAAACGCAATGGGGGCCGAGCAAGCGGCGCGAGCGCGACGAGTGGCTCAAACGGCTGGACGGGATGACTTGCTACGGCGGCGTTGACCTCTCAACGAGCCGCGACCTGACAGCATTCGTCCTCCTCTTCCCTCCCCAGCCTGGGCTTGATGTTGCGGTGCTGCTGCCCTATGGCATCTGGCGGCCGGAGGCAACGGTGGACGAGGCGGAGCGGCGCGATCACGTCCCCTATCGGGACTGGGCGCGCGCGGGATTCCTGACACTCTGTCCCGGCGAGGTGAACGACTACGACGACATCGAGGCGCGCATCCGCGAGGCGGCAGAGCGGTACGACCTGCGGATGATCGGCTTCGATCCGTACTTGAGCCGCACGATCACGCAGCGGATCGCGCCGATCGCGCCGATCATCGAGATCCCGCAGGATCTGAAGAACATGAGCCCTGCGATGAAGGAGATGGACGACATGATGCAGCGGCACACGCTGCTGCATGTACATAACACGTGTTTCCGCTGGACGTTTGGCAATGTCCGCTGCCACGAAGACGGCAACGGCAACATCAAGCCGCTCAAGAACAAGTCAACGGGGCGCATTGACCCAACAGTCGCCAGCATCATCGTGGTGGCGGTATGGATGATCGCCAGAAATCAGAAGCCCGACCTTGCCGAGGCGGTGGCGCGTCCAGGCTTTACGCTGTGAGGAGGAAAAATCGTGGAAAAGTTGAGAGACGCCGCGCTGCTGCTCGGCTGCGCGCTCATCGCGCTGGGAACGGCTATGATCTACGTCCCTGCCGGACTGATCGCCGCGGGCGCGCTGCTGGCGGCGCTGGCGGTGGTGGACGGCTTTGACGAAAGCAACGAGGAAGGAAGTGACGGTCAGACATGAGCATCATCAAGGGGCTGCGCGCGGCGACCGCGCGCTCGCCCACGGTAAGCAAGGCAGTGACGGTCAGCAGCCTGACGGCGTCCGGCGGTCTGGCTGCCGGAGAGGATCCGCAGAGCGCGGCACGCAAGCTGAGCGCGGTGGACCGCTGCATCGAGATCCTGAGCGACAGCATCGCCAAGCTGCCGAACTACGTGATCGACACCCGCACGCGCGAGCGCACAGGACACGAGCTGCTGCGGCTGCTGAACATCCGGCCAAATGAGGCGATGACGCCGTTTATCCGGAAAAAGGTGCTGGAGACCAGCCGCCTGGAGGGCGGAAACGGCTACGACTGGATCGTGCGCGACGAGCGCACGGGCAAGCCGGTGGAGCTGATCCCCGTCCCGTGGTATCTGGTGCAGCCCTGGCACGACACGGCGGGGCGCGTGTGGTACGACGTGACGCACCCCTTCTCCGGAGAAGTCATGCGGCTGCCGAACGAGGACGTGTGCCACTACAAGAACGCGACGCGCACCGGTCTCGTTGGCCTCGGCACGGTGACGCGCGCGGGAGAGGTGATCGCCTCGGCCCGCGCCGCGCAGGAGTACGAGCTGAGCTACTACGCCAACGGCGGGCAGCCGGGCGGCGTGCTGGAGACGGACACCGATCTCGGCGGCTATGTGACGGACGAACACGGCAAGCCGCTCAAGCGTGCGGACGGGTCGCTCGTGACCAAGAAGGACATGCTGCGCAGCGAGTGGGAGCGCATCCACATGGGACCGAGCAAGGCGCACCGGACGGCGATCCTCGACCTTGGCCTCAAGTATACGAGCATCGCAGGCAGCAACCGCGACGCGCAGTTCGTGGAGAACAAGCAGCTGTCGATCACGGACATTGCCCGCTACTTCGGCGTGCCGCTCTACAAGCTCAACGAGGGCAAGCAGGCTTACGGCAGCAACGAGCAGAACGCGATCGAATACGTTGTCGGCACGCTGCACCCGATCGTGACCCAGTACGAGGAGGAGCAAAGCTACAAGCTGCTGACGGACAGCGAGCTTGCCGCCGGCCTGGAGCTGCGCATCAACATGATGGCAGAGCTGAAGGGCGACACGGCGAGCAGGGCAAACTGGTACCGCGTGATGAGCGAGCTGAGCGTATTTAGCCCGGATGACATTGCGGCGCTGGAGGACCTGCCGAACGTTCCGGGCGGCGATCGCAGGCGCGCGAGCCTGAACTATGTGCCGCTTGACCTGTGGCCGGAGCTGAGCGCGCAGAGAAACGGCGGTACGGCCGCCGGAGAGGAGTAACCACATGGATATGATCTTTAAGGCGGCGCGGATCGAAAAAGCCGCCGTGGGCGAGCAGGAGCTTGCCCTCATCAACGCACAGACGCTGCGGGCGCTGAGCGCGGACGAGGTGTTCACCTTCCGCTTGGCCGCCTGCGACAACCAGATCGACCGCGACTGCGAGCGCTTCACAGATGCGACGCTGGAGCAGTTGGCGAAGATCTATGTCGGCAAGCCGGTGCTGCGCGATCACCAGTGGAGCGCCGGAGCGCAGACCGCGCGCGTCTATGACGCGCAGGTCGTGAGCGAGGGCGAGGTCAAGCGGCTGGTGCTGAGCTGCTATATGGTGCGCACCACGAGCACCGCAGACACGATCGCCGCCATCGAGGGCGGCATTCTGCGCGAGTGCAGCGTGGGATGCAGCGTGCAGCACGTTAACTGCTCGATCTGCGGTGCGGACCAGCACAGGACGCTGTGCGAACACTGGGCGGGGAAAGAATACGACGGCGCGCTGTGCGTTTTTGAGCTGGACGGCGCGGCGGACGCCTATGAAGTCAGCCTTGTCGCCGTGCCCGCACAGCCGGAGGCCGGTACCCTCAAGGCCAAGCGCTACGGCGGTACCGAGGGAACAGGTGAACCCGCGCCGGAAGGCGCAGAACATACGGAGCTCTGGGCGGAGGAAGCCGCGCTGGAGCTAGAAAAAATGCGTTTTTGAGGAGGAAACGAAATGCGCAGAAAGTACAATGACCTGCTGGCAAAGCGCGCCGGCATGCTGACGGAGGCTGAGAGCCTGCTCAAGGAGGGCAAGCGCGAGGACTACAAGGCGAAGATGACGGAGATCGGCAACCTCAACACGGAGATCGCCGAGGTTAAGGCGCTGATCGACGAGCAGGACCGCCAGTTCCTGCAGAAGAAGGAGACGCCGGGCGAGGCGAGGGACAAGGCGCTGGAACGCGCGGAGATCCTGCGCAAGGGCGGCGAGGTCAAGTTCTCCGCCAACGAGGTCCGCAAGGCGATCACGCTGGCGGCCACCACGCTTGCCGAGCCTACCGGCGTGGGCCGCGACATCCGCGGCGGCGACGCGCCCATCAGTGCGATCATCGACCAGGTCAGCGTGATCAACCTCACCGGTATGGGCGAGTATCAGGAGCCCTATGTGATCAGTGAGCTGGACGCCAAGGTCGGCACCGTGGCCAGCACTGCGGGCGCGGCGCGCACGGCAAGCACCGATCCGACCTTCGGCGTGGCGCAGATCAAGCCCTACGACATGAGCGTGACGAGCTTTGTGGACCGCAACATCGGCAATCTCACCCCTGCGGACTACTACGCGAAGATCTACGGCATGGCGATGCGCGCCATGCGCCGCAAGGCGTCTGCGCTGATCGTCAACGGCGACAGCGAGACCAGCCATGTGATGTATGGCATGAAGAACGCCAAGAACAAGGCGGGCGCGGACATCTTCGCAAGCGCGGACGTCAGCGCGGTGGACGTCAACCTGCTTGACACGCTGTACTTCGCTTACGGCGCGGACACCGAGGTGGGCGGCAGCGCGCGCCTGCTGCTGACCAAGGCAGACCTGAAGGCGATCGGAGCGCTGCGCGGCACGAACGAGAAGCGCCGCCTGTTCACGATCGAGCCGGACATGGCGAATCCTAACATGGGCGTGATCCGCGACGGCGGCGTGGTCATCCCCTATACCCTCTGCCCCGACCTGACGAGCCTGAGCGGCGCGACCGCCAGCGCGAGCGCGCCGATCCAGACCATGATCTACGGCAACCCGCTCAACTATGAGCTGGGCCTGTTCTCCGACTTCACGGTGCGCGTGGATGAGAGCTACAAGGCGCAGGAGCGCCTGCTGACGATCCTCGGCGACGTAATGATCGGCGGCAACCTCGTGGTTGACAAGGGCGTTGTCGTGGCGACGCTGCCGAAGTCCGGCTCTTAAAGAAATGAGCCTGACGAGCGGACGGCTGGCGGAGATCGCCAACTATTGCAAGGTCGAGGCGGACGATGCGGAGCTGCCCGGCTATGTGGCCGCGGCGGAGGGCTATATGCTCTCCGGTGTGTGCAGCGAGCCGGAGGAGGGCACGCCGAGGGCGGCGATGTACCTTCTGTGCGTCAAGGCGCTGACTCTTGAGCAGTACGACCGGCGCGGTCTCGCCGTCGATCAGGCCGCCGGCGAAAACCGCATCGTGCGGATGATGATCAACCAGCTGAAGCTCTGCGAGCCGGCATCCAATGCGGACGCCGGCGGCGGAGAGGAGGGCGCGTGATGCACGTGGACGCCGGGAAGCTCTCAAAGCGCATCCAATTTCTGCGGCAGCCGGCGGCGCGCGACAGGGACGGCTACCCCTCCCCTGCCGCGCCGGCGCCGGTGCGGGAGGTCTGGGCGCAGTACAGCCAGACGAGCGGCACGGAGCTGGTGCGCGCGGGCGCAGAGTTCGGCGAGGCAAAGGTGCGCTTTCTGACGCGCTATTATACCGATATCCAGGACCGGCGGCTCACGATCCGATATGACGGGCGGGACTACGACATCCTGTATCTCAACGCCTACGGCGACGAGGGAACCTACACGGAGTACTGGTGCGAGCGGCACACGCAGGAGGGGACGGTATGACGCTGAATGAGAAGATCATCGCGGCCGTCTCCCCCGTCGTGCCGGTGTGCGTGCCGGATATCCTTGTCACCGAGGCGGGCGAGACGCCGCCCGAGCGGTACTGCACGTTCAACTATACGGAGCTGCCGGAGGGGATCGGCGACAACGCGGCGTGCCTGACGAGGGCACTGGTGCAGGTGCACTACTTCGCGCCGCTGAAAGCCTCCACGCTGGCCGTGCGGCACGCGCTGCGCGACGCGATTGCGGCGGTGGATGATTTTACCCTGCCGAGCATCGAGAACGCCACAGACGCCACAGGGCAGCACTACGTGCTGGAATTTGACGCCGTGGGGCGCTGGAAGGCGGAAAACGATGGCACGGGTTGAATTTTCCGGCATCGATGAGCTGTCGCTCTCCCTAAAGGAGGTCGCAGAGCTGCCGGACGAGGTCATTGACGCGATGCTCGATGCACGCGCCGACGTAATCGTGGAGGCACAGCGGGAATCTGCGAAGAGGATGCTCGTCGGCCCATATGCCAAGGGAGACACGGCAAAGTCGATCGAAAAAGGCAAGCCCAAGCTGCGCGACGGGCACCGCATCCTTTATGTAACACCGACCGGCAGCCGGAAGCACAGCGACGGCGCAAAGCCTACGCGCAACGCGGAGATCGCCTTCGTCAACGAGTACGGCACGCGGGATATTCCCGCTCGCAGCTTTATCCGCACCGCAAACGAAACGTGCGCGGACGCCGCGGTGGCGGCGGAGTTTGAGGTGTACAGCCGATTCCTCGAAGAAAAAGGGCTGTAGAAAGGAAGCATATGCACTACGGAGCAAAGATGATCCAGTGGGCGCCGTTCGCCGCGACGAATCCCGAGACGGCAAGCGCGCTGCCCAAGCTCGGCACGCCGGTGAATCTCGGCAAGCTGAACAAGATCACGGAGACGATCAACTTTAACCGCGTCGCCGCCTACGGCGACAACGTCAAGGCAGTGGAGATTGTGGAATTCAAGGACGGCTCGCTTGCCGTTGAGACGCTGTACCTCTCCAACGCCAACGCCTCCGCGCTGACCGGCGCGGAGCTGGGGACGGACGAGGACGACAGCGACCTCAAATTCGGCGGCAGCGACAGCGCGCCCTATGGCAGCCTGGCGTTCTACACCAACCGCGTCAAGGACGACGGCACAAAGTACTACCAGGGCATCTACTACCCCAAGGTCAAGGCGAATATGGAGGGCGAGGAGTACAGCACCAAGGGCGACAGCATCGTGCTGAGCAACGAAAAGCTCAGCTTCACGGTGTTCGAGCCGCTCTACGGGAAATATAAGCATAAAAGCCCCGAGTTTGACACGGAAGCCAAGGCTGCGGCGTGGGTCAACAGCAAGATCAAGGCTGCGACGGGCGGCTGAAAATCCAAGAAGCGCAGCGCCCGCTGCGCTTCTTTCCCTATCAGGAGGAGCACACAATGAAAACCATTTCCTATGAGCTGGACGGGCGCACGTTCTACCTGTGCCTGAACGGGCAGGCGCTGTTTGACGCTTATGACAAATTCGGCTATAAGGAGTTTATTACCAAGAGCATCGAAGGGGCGAGCAAAAAGAGCTTTGAAAATACCTGCTGGCTGCTCGCAAAGCTCGCCGAGCAGGGCGAGCTGGTGCGGCGGTGGCAGGGGCTCGACCGCGGGCCGATCGTGCCGGTGGAGTACTTCAAGGCGCATCTCAAGCCGCTGGACGTGGCGGGAGCGAAGGACGCGATCCGCGAGGCGATCTCCCTCGGTTTTTCCCGCGAGGAGGAACACGAAAAACGCGAGCGCGACCTCGGACTCGAGGAATTGCAAAAAAAAACGAAAAAACTGACATAACGCGCTCGTGGTGGGTGGATCTCCTCACGCAGTTCCTGCGCCTGAGCGTGCGCGAGGGGCTGCTGCTGACGCCGGGGCAGGTGCTTGACCTGCAGGAGCTGGAGATCCGGCGGCGCGGGCTGCGCAGAGAGGAGGACGGGCAGTAAATGGCGACCAGGACGATCACGACGCGGCTCTCCGTCGAGGGCGAGCAGGAATTCAAGCGCTCGATGAGCGAGGCCAACAGCAACCTGAAGACGATGCGCAGCGAGATGAGCCTCGTGGACGCGGAATTCAAAGGCCAGGCCAATAGCATGGAGGCGCTGACCGAGAAAAATAAGATCCTTCGCCGCGAGCAGGAGCAGCAGACGGAGAAGGTCAAGGCGCTGGAGCGGGCCGTCAAGGATGCGGCCGACGCCTACGGCGAGAACGACAAGCGGACGGACGGCTACCGCCAGCAGCTCAATTGGGCTAAGAAAGAGCTGATCAACATGAATAATGCGCTGGGCGACAACGAGAGATATCTCGACGAGGCGCGCAAGAGCGCCGACAAGTGCGCCAGCAGCATCGACGGCTTTGGCCGCGAGGTCAAGGACGCGGGGGACGATCTCGGCGGCAGCGGCGGGCTGCTCAGCAAGCTGGACGACCTCAAGGGCTTTTTGACCGGCGGCGCGATCGTGGCAGGAGCCAAAGCTGTGGGCGACGCGATCATCGGCATCGTGGACGACACGGCGGAATATCGGAAGATCATGGGGACGCTGGAGGTCAGTTCACAGCAGGCGGGTTATTCCACCGAGCAGACGGCGGAAGCGTACCAGCGGCTCTACGGCGTGCTGGGCGACACGCAGACGGCGGCGACGACAATTGCCAACCTGCAGGCCATCGGTCTGAGCCAGAGCGATCTCATCACGATGATCGACGCGGCGACCGGCGCCTGGGCGACCTATGGCGACAGCATCCCGATCGACGGGCTTTCCGAAGCCATCAACGAGACCATCCAGACCGGCAAGGTCACGGGCACCTTCGCCGACGTCCTCAACTGGGCAGGCGTCAGCGAAGACGACTTCAACGTGAAGCTGGAGAGCGCCAACGGAACGATGGAGCGCGCGCAGATCGTGCTCGATCAGCTGTCAACGCAGAATCTCCCTGACGCAGGGCAGGCATGGCGCGACGCCAACGGAGATCTGATCACCTACAACGAGAGCCAGGGCAAGGTCGATGACGCGATGGGCAGGCTCGGCGAGCGGCTCGCGCCGGTTGCGGCAGGCATTAAAAACACGTTTGCTGGCGCAGTCAACGTTGCTATCGACACGGTCGAGGCGTGGGTCGGCGCACTGAAGGATGCCTACAACTGGCTCGACAGTGTGCTGAAGATCAGCGAGCACGGAGATGCGCTCTATGAAAAGGCTTACAACTCCAGAAACTCCCGCACTGCCGCCGAGGACCGCCTCAAAGCCCATTTGAATGGCGCAAGCAGCGGCGAGGAAAACTGGAGGACGAGCCGGAACAGCTCCGGCGACGTTCCGCGCGAGCAAGCGCAGACCATCAATGTGACCTCGACCATCCTGCTGGACGGGAAGAAGGTCGGGCAGACTGTGAGCCGGTATCAGCAACGGAATCAGAGGGCGATCCAATGAAGAATCTTACTTTCAAAATCAACGGCACCGACCTCTCCGCCTCGTGCAACCAGTACGGCTTTGCGTCGGGCATCACGCCCGTCTACAGCAGCGAGGTGGAGACGATGGACCGCGTGCGGCACAGCACGGTCATCCGCTGGCGCGGCTGGTGCGACGTGCCGCTCAACGACATCACAGACGCGGAAGCGGCGGCCTTCGCTGCGGCGCTGCGCGGCACGAGCCTGAGCGTGAGCTACTACAACGCCGCGCTGGGCGCGCAGGTGACACAGGACATGACCGTGGATGGGCTGGAGCTTGCGTATCTCCTGCAGGACGTGAGCGGGCGGTACTGGAGCGGGCAGACGCTACGCTTCACGCAGAGGTGACGGGATGCACAGTGTGAGTGACCTCTGGCGGCAGCTGCTCGCCGATCCCATGCACGTCACCGAGGTCAAGCTCAGGATCGCGGGCGTGGAGTACGGGCAGGACAAGATCGTGCGCAGGTCGCTCGCGATCTACGGCGGGTTGTACTCCACCTTCGGCATCGGCAGCTGCTGCGCGCGGCAGATCGACGTGGAGATCATCCCGCAGGGGACGATCCCGCGGCAGGCCAAGATCGAGGTCTTTGTGCGGCTGACGCTCGGCACGCAGGCGAGCGAGTGGATCCCGAAGGGCGTGTTTTTCTTCTCCACGCGCAAGACCGACCGCGTGACGGGCGTTTTGAGCGTGCACGGGTACGACGCGATGCTCAAGGCAGAGGAAACGTGGCTCGACGAGACGTATGACGCTGAAAACTGGCCCATGCCGGCAGCGACGGCAGTCGCGGACATTGCGCAGCGCATGGGCGTGGAGGTGGACAGCCGCACAGTGCTGGACACGGCGTTCCCTGTGCAGTACCCGGTGGACGAGGCGGGCGACATGACCATGCGCGAGGCGCTCTCCCGCATCGCCGTCGCCAACGCGGGCAACTGGAGCATCACGGACGAGGGAAAGCTGCTGCTGGTGGGGCTGAACTCCCTGCCGGCGCAGAGCGGATGACGCGCAGGAGGAAACGAAATGGACAAGACTGCTTTGGGGCGCAGCCTCGCGAGCTTTGCGCCCGGCATCGGATCGCAGCCGATCACGAAGGTGGAGCTGCTGGACGAGAACGGCGACGTGACTGCGGTGTCCGGATCGGACACCGGGCGGACGCTGACGGCGCTGCAGCCGGACGGCACAGAGGCGATGGCGGCGGCGATCCTCGCCAAGGTCAGCGGCTACGCGCACATGGGCTACGAGGGGCGCAGCGCGCTGCTCGACCCAGCGGCAGAGCTGGGCGACGGCGTGATCGTGGACGGGTACTACGTGCCGCTCATCTCGACGGACGTCACCTTTGACGCGCTCTATGCGCCGGACATCTCCGCGCCGGACGCGGACGAGATCGACGACGAGTATCCCTACAAGTCCCCCGCGCAGCGGCAGATCGAGCGCAACATGGCAAAGGCGCGGTCGCTGATCACCAAGACGAGCGAGGCGATCACGCTGCGGGTGGACGGGCTGGAGAGCAACTACACCGAGCTGAAGACCACCGTGGACGGCGTGACGATCACCGACGCGAGCGGCACGACCAAGATCAAGGGCAGCAGCATCGAGACGGGGAGCCTGTACGTCAGCGCCGCCAACATCACCGGCACGCTGGTGGTCGGGCAGCTGCCGGGCGGCGTGGCGATGGACGACGACATCCCGACGAAGCTCAGCGAGCTGGATAACGACAGCGGCTACCAGACGGCAACCGGCGTCGTGTCCATCATCGACGGCACGGTCACGGCGGACTACATCTACGCGCTGGGCGTGGAGGCGTCGGTCATCCGCGGCAACTCCGTCGGGCTGAAGGACGGCAGCGGCAACACCGTCGGCGCGATGCAGCTCTCGTACACGAGCACCGGCATGGGCATCGCCTTCCTGACCAACCAGGGCGGCATCCAGATGCAGCCGGCGGGCAACGTGTTCCTCGCGTCCGGCAGCGGCGCATTCATCACGCTGAGCAACGTCGTGTCCCTTGGCGGCGCGCCGCTGGTGCTGAGCACATACATGTACGGCACCGCCGCGCCGAGCGGCGCGGTATCGCAGGGGCAGGTCTACTTCCAGCTGGTGAGCTGACATGAGCTATCGCGTCAGACTGTACGCGCCGAGCGGCGCGGGCATCAACTCGCTCGCGGTCTACAGCAGCAGCGGATCCTATCTCGGCACGGCGACCCCTGCGGGGACGGGGGTGGCGTGCTTCGACCGCTCCGGGCTGACGACCGGCATTAGCATCACGCCGAGCCTGCAATCAGGCGTGAGCGTGGCGCAGTGGATCATCAATGTAGACGGCACGGTCTACTATCAGTATTCGACCACCTGCACGGTTGGGTACGTATCGAGCGCGAGCAACGTGCAGATCAGGCTGGAGGTCAGCGGCTCGCCGACGGTCACCTACTACGCGGCGCTGAGCTATTACGCCAACGGCGGCAGCGGCGCGCCGGACACGCAGTACGGATCCAGCACGGACGGGACGGGGTACATCCGATTCTCCATCCCGTACACCACGCCGGTCCGCAGCGGCTACACGTTCCTCGGCTGGCAGCTCAACGGCTCGGGGGCGATCTATCCGGCGGGCGGCAGTATCACCGTGTACGGCACGACGAGCTACCCGGGCGCGTCGCACACGCTGTACGCGGTATGGCAGGAAAACGCAACGGGCTACGTCTGGATCTACGACGGCGGCTGGCACCGATACCAGATGTGGATCTATGACGGCGGCTGGCACAAGGCGCTCCCGTGGATCTACAGCGGGAGCTGGAAGAAAGGCGGTTAACATGGAAGAGATCAAGAAGGAATTGCAGACGGCGTTCAACACGGCGCTGGAGATCAGCGTCAAGCGCGAGGACGTTGACCGCATGATGCAGGTGCGGCAGGCGCTGCAGCGGGCGTTCGCGCTGACGGAACGGGCCGGGCAGGAGCTTGCGGCAGCAGTGAAGAAGCGCGACGAATACCGCGCCATGCTGAGCGTGCAGGCGGCAAGTGAGGTGGAGACATGAGAACGGTCGCTGTGCGCGATAATATGCGCATCCCGCTGGGGCGACAGGGCGAGAACGGCGCGGTGCGCATCGTATGGCCTGGCATCATTGAGAGCTACACCAAGCTGTACGGCGCGGGCGGATTTTCACTCGTTGTCCGCCGTCCCGGCGACAGCGCCCCCTATCCCGCCGCCGTTGCCAAAGAGGGCGCAGACCTTGTCTGGACCATCGGCAGCGCTGATACAGCCAAAGACGGGTACGGCAATGCCGAGCTGACCTACACCGTGGGCGGCGTGATCGCCAAGTCACAGACGTGGGGGACGATCGTCAACACTTCCCTCTCCGGTCAGGAGCCGACCGACCCGCCCGAGCCGCAGAAAAGCTGGGTGGACGAGGTGCTGACCGCAGGTGCAGCAGCGGAGGCGAGCGCGGGAAACGCTCAAAAGGCCGCTGCGGAAGCGGCGGACAGCGCAGACGAAGCGGCGAAGGCCGCCCAGGCTGCTGCCAACGCCGCAGCCGGCGCAGGAAATGCCGCGCAGGCAGCGCAGGCAGCGGCGTCGGCGGCGGTTGACGCGAAGACGGCGGCACAGACGGCGCATGCTGCTGCCGAGGATGCGCAGGATGCGGCGGAGACTGCCAAGACCGGCGCGGAGAGCGCCAAAACAGCAGCGGAATCGGCGCAGGAAGCTGCTCAGACGTCCGCAGCGGCAGCGGCAGGCAGCGCTGCCACTGCGCAGGAAAAGGCTGCAGAGGCCGCCCAAGAGGCTGCAAAGCTGACGAATCCCTGCGTCGGCACGCTGGTGGCCGCTACGGAGGCAGCTTTGCTTGGCGTGTCTGCGGATGATATCGGCAAATTCCTCGGTGTGGGCGCAGACCTGAAAATCGGATGGAGGGCAGCAACATGACCGGATCGAGCTTTGTGTTGGTGGACGGCAAGCTGGTGCTTGTCGGAGGGAAACCACTCCAGGTCCCGAATATTTATGATATCGACCTCGGGGACGTCGAGGTGTTTATCGCCGACTTTACCGACAGCGCGGAGCTGACGGTATCAAAGGGTGCGGTGGATAAATACTCGCGCACCGTTGTCTCATGATCGAGGGTGACAGACATTTCATCCTGCTTTTGCACAAGGCGGGATATCAAACGAGAACAACTAAGAAAGGGGTTGAGATCCTTGCCAAGACCAATTAGCGAGGTCGATTTGAGCGAAGTCCTCTATTACGAGGAAACAATCAACGGCGTGGCAACAACCGTTGCCTATTGGCCGCTGTGGAAGGAATCGGACGGCGTGGTACTGCTGAGAGCGCCCGCTACGGACGAGGGCCACAGGATGAACAATACCAACGACTCGACGTACATTGACGGCTTGATGGACACCTGGCTCAACGATGCGGCGAGCGGATATCTGTCTCGCTTTGATGCCAAAATGCGCGCCTGCATCATCCCGACGACGATCAAGGTCAAGCCTGCGGATTCCGACACCGTGACGGAGATTGCTCGCCAGGCGTTTCTGCTCGCCGAGAGCAATGTAGTCGCAGCCGGAGGCGTGGAGGGCGACAGCATCCTGTCCGTACTCAAAACCCATACCGGCAAGACGGACGACAATAATGCCCGAAAGGCATATAACAGCGCCGGAGTTGCGGTCGTCTGGTGGCTGCGCTCGGCTGGGTCTGCCGAGCAGTGCCGGCGCGTGAGCGCCAACGGCAACGTCATCTCGAACAATGCGGCCAGCGGCTGCTCCGCGCGCCCCGCTTTTAAGGTGTCGAAAGACACAATGGTGTCCGACGCTACGGAGGACACAATCTATATCCTGCCGGATGTGAGCAAGCTCTACCGTGAGTTGAGCTTTGTTGCGTACTGCGGCGAGACCACAGCACGCCCGAAGAAAGCGAAGGTGCAGGTGGAGATCGCGAGCGCGACGGAAACCACGATCCAGGTCAGCAACAACGCCAAGGACGAGACACCGGTGTGGGTGGACTGCACGGCGGATCAGGTGGTGGAGCTGAGCAACACGGCCAAGACGACGGACAAGTGGGTACTGGGTGTCAAGGTCTACGCAAAGAGCGAGGGCAAGGCCGTGTGCAGCGAGCCGGTCGTGATCGTGGAGGTGGAAAGCTGATGAAGCTGAGTGATTACATGAAAAAACGCGCGGAAGAGGGCGCGCAGAACGCAAAGAGCGCCGCAGCACTGGGCATCCTCGGCGTGGAGAGCGTGCCGCAGGCGCAGGGGATGCGCGCAGCGGTAGACATTGCGGTAGCGTGTGTAACGGATGATGATGACAGGCTGCGCATTTCGGCGCTGTACCCCAAGTGGACGGCGGGCGAGCATGCCGTCGGCGACATCTACACCGCAGACGAGCCTGAGCAGGTGTGGGAGTGCTTCGCGGCGTACGACAACGCGGTGCATCCAGATATCACCCCTGGCAGCGCCGCATGGGGGGTATTCAACCGGCCCCTGCACGGCAAGAGCAGAGAGACGGCGCGGGAATTCGTCCGCCCGACCGGCGCGCACGACATGTATCACGCGGGCGAGTGGATGATCTTTGACGGCGGCTATTATCGCTGCAAGCAGGACACAGTATACACGCCAGCGGAGTACGCTGCGGCGTGGGAGAGCTGAAAGGAGAGGGAAGAAGAGATGGAACACAACGCATTGACGACGCTGAAGGCGTGGATCACCGCGACGGTCGCGGTGCTGACGGCTTTCTGGGGCTGGTTCGGGTGGCTGGTGGTCGTATGGGCCGGCCTGATGCTGGCCGACTGGCTGATCGGCTCGGCGGCAGCGGCGCACCGCGGGGAGTGGTCGAGCGCCAAGCTGCGCGAGGGCGCGTGGCACAAGGGCGGCATGATCGTCATCGTCTGCATCGCGCTGCTGGCGGACTGGCTCATCGGCATGATGCTTGCCAATCTACCGGGCGTCAAGCTGCCGTTTGACTACACGGTGATGATCGGGCCGCTGGTGGTCGTGTGGTATATCATCGGCGAGCTGGGGAGCCTCGCCGAACACGGCGTGAGCATGGGCGCGAAGGTGCCGAAATGGCTCGTGCGGCTGCTCAAGGCGGGGAAGGACGCCGTGAATGCGGCGGGCGACAAGCTTATCACCGGCGAGGACAACGGCGCCGACGAAGAAGAGGAGGCGCAGGAATGAAGGACGTAGTGGGCGCGACCTCGGAGGAGGTCCGCATGATCAAAGCCGTCCAGCGTGCCGTTGGCGCGCTGGATAACGGCTACATCGGCAACCAGACTGTGAGCGAGATCGCGGCGAAGGTGGGCGCGGACTGCTTTCCACTCAACGTGGAGCTGTACGGCCAGCCGTGCCTCATCGCGAAGGACATCGAGCCGTGCAATCCCAACAGCGGACTGCCCGAGAACGCTATCAGCGGAAGCTTCAGCTGGGCGGGCAGGCCGTGCAGCATCCTCGTCCAGGGCGGCAAGGTGGTCTGCGGCACAAGCTGCCACTGCCCCAACGCTCCGGAGAGTGTGCTGTACCGCACCCGGGACGGCGCGATCGGTATCGCCCGCACAAAAAGCATCACGGACGGCGCTCTGCCGCTCTCTGAGATTGTTTGGGCAGTCGGGGGCATGGGATTGCTCGGAAATTATTCCCCGGCCACAGAGGGCTTCACAGGGGCTTACAGCGACGTTTTGCGAAAAACCAACCACACGGCGCTCGGCTATAAGGGCGGGATGCTGTATGGCGTGTACTGCCGCAGCATGACGGCGGCGCAGGTCAATGCCTTCTGCCGCGACAAGCTGAAGCTTGAGAAGGCGATCATGCTGGATGGCGGTCACGTCGCCGCCATCCGCGGAGCTGCGAGCAGGATCAACGCCGGGCAGAAGCAGTTCTACGCGGTGAAATTCATCTGAGGAGGGAGCGGCAATGTTCCACAGCAGGGATTTAAGCTATCTGCGTTCCGATGTGCGCGCCAACTGCGAGGCGTTTCTCGCGCTCTGCAAGGCGGAGGGGCTGGATGTCCTCGTGACCGAGACGGTGCGCGACGAGGAGTACCAGCGCGACCTCGTTGCCAAGGGCTACGCGAGCAAGACCGCGACGGTGCCGACGTTCCATGCGTGCGGCGCCGGGCTCGCTTTTGACATCTGCAAAAACGTCAAGGGGCATGAGTACGACGATGCGGACTTCTTCGCCCGCTGCGCCAAGATTGGCAAGCAGGTCGGTTTCTCGTGGGGCGGCGACTGGACGAGCTTCGTTGACCGGACGCACTTCCAGTGGGACTGCGGCGGAAAGTACACCTCGTCCATGATCCTGAAGGGAACGTTCCCGCCCAACATGCCGCTGTATCGTGCACCTTCGACAGAAAAGCGCGCGCTCGTGCGCGGCGACACCGGCGAGGAGGTCAAGAAGCTTCAGGCGCTGCTCACCGCCTGCGGCTGGGCACTTGACGTGGACGGCTCCTTTGGCCCCGCGACGCAGAAAGCGTGGGGGGAGTACGTAAGCCGGTGGATCACAGCGGCGACGGAATAAAGATATTTCTGTGTTCAGAGCTGTGTTCACACAGGTGGCTATAACTGGTCACAGCTGGTTGGAACGACAAGCTAAAAAAGCAAGAAAAAGCCTTGATATTACTGGAAAAATCAGTAATATCAAGGCTTCTTGCTTTGGTCCGAGTGGCGAGACTTGAACTCACGGCCTCTTGACCCCCAGTCAAGCGCGCTACCAACTGCGCCACACCCGGATAAGGACTTATCGCTCATATCAGCTTAAGTAGAATAGCACACTCCGGCGCGAATTGCAAGCCCTAATTTTACATTTTTCGAAAAAGCGCATTCCTTACCGGCTTACCAATCGACCTCCCGGTCCGCGCGCAGATAAAACCGTCCTGCCTGCGGCGTGACGCCATAGCGCGCGAACAGTTCCTCAAGCGTGACAAATTCGTACCCCTGCGCGCCGAGGATGTCGATCGCCCGGAGCGCCGCCTCCACGCTGGTCCCGTAGGAATCGTGCAGCAGCACGATGTCGCCGTCCTTCGCATTCTGCACAATGCAGTGCGCCACAAGCTCGCTGCTGCGCACACTCCAGTCCATCGTGTCCACCGTCCAGAAAGCAAGCGGGACGGAAACGCTCCGCTTGAGCGCCGCGCCGCAGAAGCCCCACGGAGGGCGGATCCAGTAGTCGCCCTCGCCCAGCAGCGCGCGCAGCGCGGCATCCGTCTGCGCGATCTCCGCAAGCTCGGTCTCCCCCGCCGCGTCCAGCCGGATATGCGTGAAGCTGTGGTTGCCGACCTGATGCCCCTCGTCCTTCATGCGGGTAACGAGCGCCTCATTGCCTGCGATCTGCTCGCCGATGAGGAAGAAGGTGGCATGCGCGCCGCGCTCCTTCAGCCCGTCCAGCAGCGCCGCCGTCTGCGCCGAGGGGCCATCGTCAAAGGTCAGGGCGAGGCAGGGCGCACCGCCGGATACGGCAGCCGCATCCTCCCCGCCGCGCAGCAGGAAAAGACCCAAAAATGTCAGCAGCAGGAGCAGCAAAAGAGCATGGCAGCGTTTCAAGATCATCACCTCACTGCCCATTCTATGCGTGTCCGCGGTCAAAAAGAAGTCCGCCGCCCCCAAGGGGGCGGCGGACCTGCCGTTCAGATTCAGGCACGCCTTTTACTTCCTGAGCTTTTCGTCGGCGTTGGCGCCGGTGTAGCTGTTGCGCAGGAAGGCAAAATACACGATGGCGCACACGGCGATCAGCGCGTAAGCAAAAACCACGACGGCGATGTTGCCGGCTTCGATCTCGGAGACGAGCCCGCCGATCTCGACCACAACGATCAGCAGCGGGGTGATGTAGCGGATCATCACGCTGTAAAAGCTCTTGAGCCAGGGAGCCATCGGCGAGCCCTCGCTCTCGATCTCGGCGATGGCGTTTTTCGGCTTGATGACCCAGCCGACGGCGACGCAGGAGAATAGTGCGCAAATAGGCATCAGCACGGTATTGGTGACCTCGTCAAAAAACGTCAGCCAGTCCAGCCCGAAGAGCGCAGGGGAGCTTTCCCCGAGGATAGCGACATGCCCCAGCGAGATGCCGACGGGGATGGACACAAGGAAGCAGACACCGGAAACGACCAGCGCGGAGAGCTTGCGGTTCGCCTTGAACTTCTGGATGACGAACTGCGTGGCGACCTCAATGAGGGACATCACGGAGGTAATGGCGGCGATGACGACCATGATGAAGAAGGCGAAGCTGACGAGCTTGCCCGCAAAGCCCATGGAATCGAACACCTGCGGCAGGATGATGAAGATGAGCGCAACGCCCTTGCTGCTGCCGAGCAGCGAGGGGTCAAAGTGCGCAACAGCAGGGAAAATGGCAAGGCCGGCAAGCAGCGCGACGACCGTATCGAACAGGCAGATCATCCCCGTGGACCTGACGATATTGATCTCGCGGCCGGTGTAGGAGCCGTAGGTGATCATGATGCCCATGCCGAGCGAAAGGGAGAAGAACGCCTGCCCCATCGCGGCGAGCACGCTCTTGAAGGTGATGACGGAAAAGTCGGGCTTGAGGTAGAAGGCAAGCCCCTCGGCAACGCCGTCGCCCAGCGTCAGCGAGTAGACCGCAACGCCGACAACGATGAGGAACAGGATGGGCATGAGCACCTTGGACATACGCTCAATGCCCTCCTCCACGCCGCAGGCGATGATGATCGCCGCCGCGGCAACGAAGATGGCGGTGAAAAGGATGACCTCGCCGGTATTGACGGAGAAGTCGGCAAGAATGCCCGCGTTGCCGCGGAAGGAGTTGACGGCGAACTTCGTCGTCCAGCCGCCGAGCACCGCATAGTAGCAGGTGATGAACGCGGGGATGATGATGGCGACAAGACCGCACCAGCCGAGGTTCTTATCGATCTTCTTGTAGGCGCTGATGGGGTTCGCCGCGGCGCGGCGGCCAAGATAGATCTCGCTGAGCATCGTAACAAAGCCGATGAAGATGACACAGGCTATATAAAGCAGCACAAAAGCGGCGCCGCCGTTCTGCGAGGTTTTATAGGGGAATGCCCAGATGTTGCCGAGGCCCACCGCGGAGCCTGCCGCTGCCAGGATGAAGCCGAGACTGCTGGCAAAGCCGACCTTTTTCTTCTGTTCCATTTGTTTATTCTCTCTCTCCTGAAAAATTTGCGGCGGCCGCCCTCTCCCGAACACAGCGGGCCGGGCGCCGCCATCCCACCGGCGCCTGCCGATGAAATTTGCTAAATTATATAATCAGCCTTGCAAATAGTAAAGCGACGTATTATAATGAATGTATGAAGAACTCTAATAAAGGAGAAATATTTTTGTGGAAAGTAAGAAGCTGGAGGCGCTGCTGATGGCGGTCGATTTGGGCAGCTTCACCAAAGCGGCAGAGGTCATGGGCTACACGCAGTCCGGATTGACGCATATGATGAATTCGCTGGAGCGCGAGGTCGGCTTCACGCTGCTCGAGCGCGGGCGCGGCGGCGTGCGCCTGACGAAGGACGGCGAGCGCGTCGCCCCTGCCATCCGGGAGTTTTTGCAGGCAAACGCGCGGCTGGACAGCACCATCGCGCAGGTGGCGTCCTCGCGCAGCGAGATCATCCGCATCAGCGCCTATGCCAGCATGGCGACCCACTGGCTGCCGGGCATCATCCGCCGCTTCCGCGAGGAGCGGCCGGACGTGGATGTAGACATCCGCATGGCAGACCATGTCGGCAGCCCCTACGAGCTGCTCTCGCAGGGCAAGATGGATCTCATTTTCGTCAGCCGCCAGGAGCAGGAGAAGGGCTACGAGTGGATCCACCTGCGCGACGACCCGATGTACGCCGTGCTGCCGGAGGATTATCCGCTCGAGGGGCGAAAGAGCCTGCCGCTGCAGGCGTTTGACGGGCGCGACTTCATCATGCCCGCACAGGGCTTTGACAAGGACATCATGCGCATCTTCAACCGCGTGGGCGTAAAGCCCCACATCCTGCCCACCGCCGTAGACGATCCAACGGTCATCAGCATGGTCGCCCACGGGCTGGGGCTGAGCATGATGACGGAGCTGACGCTGCGGGGACACGCCGAACACGTGATCCTCGTGCCGGTGGAGCCGGCGTCGGCGCGGGAGCTCGGCATCGCGCGCCGCGCGGGCGAGGGCGACTCCCTCGCCTTGCAGCAGTTCATCGACTGCACGCAGCGCGTGCTTTCCGAGCCAGAGCCGTAAAAGGAGCGCAGAGCCATCCCGCAGCGAATTGTGCGGGATGGCTCTTGTAATGCGCGCAAAAAGCGGGTAAAATAGGGGCACTACACACCGCAAAGGAGAACCGTACCCTTATGCTGAGCTTCAAGCCCGTTACGCAGCGCGACCTGACGCATCTGCGCCGTTATTACAAGGATTGCAATTACCGCCTATGCGAATATTCCGCGCTCGTCAAGCTGATGTGGCGCGGGCATCTGCACCCGCAGTATGCCGAGGCCTCCGGCTGCCTGATCGTGATGAACTGCATCGACGGCAAGCCCTGCTTCGACTATCCCGTCCCCGGCCCCGGCGGCGACGAGGACGCCGCGCTCTCCGCCATCGAAAATTACTGCGTGGAGACCGGCATCGCGCTGGAGCTTTCCGTCGTGCCGCGCGAAAAGGCTCCGCTGCTGCTGCTGCGCTACCCGCACTTTCACCTCGACAATCCGCGCGCCTGGCGCGACTATCTTTACGAGGCAAACGACCTGCGCGAGTTTCCCGGCCGGCACTACAGCGGCCAGCGCAACCACGTCAACAAATTCCGCAAGCTCTATCCCGACGCGCGCTTCCGCCCGCTGGAGAAGGACGACCTGCCGCTCATCGAGCGGTTCTGGCAGGATTACGGCGAAGTTTTCGGCAAGACCTCGGAGAGCGCGAAGCGCGAGCTGAAGCTCGCGCAGGCGATGCTGCGCCTGACAGGGAAGCCCTGGCTCTATGCCGGCGGCATGGAGCTGGACGGGCGGCTCATTTCGCTTGCGATGGCGGAGCGCTGCGGAGAGACGCTGCACATCCACATTGAAAAGGCGCTCTACGGCTATGAGGGCGTGTACCCGGCGACGGTGCAGGCATTTGCCCGCTGCTACGCCGTGGACGGCGTGCGCTACCTCAACCGCGAGGATGACGCGGGCGACCGCGGGCTGCGCACCTCCAAGCTTCAGTACCTGCCCTGCGAGCTGGCGGAGAAGTACTGCTTCGATGTAAAAAACGAGCTGGAGACGCTGCGCGAGATCCCGACGCTGCACAGCGAGCGGCTGACGCTCTCGCCCCTGACCGACGCAGACCGCGACGCCTACAACGCCCTGTGCCTTGACGATGAGCGCAACAAATGGTGGGGCTACGACTACCGAAGCGACTGGAAGGGCGAGGATCTGACGACATATTTCCTCGACACAGTGCGCGAGGACTTTGCCAGGAAGCGCGCGGTGAACTTTGCCGTGCGGCTGGACGGCAAATGTATTGGCGAGGCGCTGCTTTACCGCTTCGATGGCCGCGGCGGCGCGGAGGAGGGCTGCCGCATCGCGCCCGCGTATGCAGGCCACGGTTACGGGGCTGAGGCGTTCCGGACGCTGGCGGAGTGGGGGCTGTACGACCGTCATCTCGGTCATATCGTTGCCAAGTGCTATAAGGAAAACGACGCATCGTACCGGATGCTCTCCTCCTGCATGAGAAAAAGCGGCGAGGACGAGACGTTCTTCTATTTCAACAAAGAGGTGTGACCCGCCCTTCCGCGAGGCGCAAAGCGAGGAATACCGGGATATCTCTTCTTGATTTCAAGCAAAAAAGAAAAAGCGCTGCGATCTATCGAGGTCGCAGCGTTTTTTGGCACGCCTGAGCGGATTCGAACCGCTGGCCTTCCGCTTAGGAGGCGGACGCTCTATCCAGCTGAGCTACAGGCGCAAATTCATTTTTTATTTTACCCTCCTTTGCCGCGGTTTGTCAATGCCTGATTTGCCCCCCTGCGCCAAAAACGAGAAAGCGCTTGTATTCTGCGCCGGCCTTCGCTATAATAGGGCTTGACCAGAGCTGTCCGCGCAGGACGGACAGAAGGATAAACAATACTGAAAAAGGACGGTAACACTTTATGGACGGTAAGACGATCCTCCCGCGCGGCGAGGTGCCCGAGGAGTTCACCTGGGATCTGAGCGATGTATTTGCAAGCGACAAGGCGTGGAGCGAGGAGCTTGAAGCGCTCAGGCTCTGCCCCGCGCGCGTGGCGGCCTTCGCCGGCAAGCTCGGCGAGAGCGCGAAAACGCTGCTCGACTGGTTCACGCTCAACGACGAGCTGAATGTCCGCGTTTCCAAGCTCGTGCAGTATGCCAGCTGCCGCAGCGACCAGGATGTCGGCAACTCCTTCTATCAGGGGATGCGCAGCAAGGCGTTTTCCGCTGCGGTCGCGCTGAATAGTGCGAGCGCGTTTGAAGCCAGTGAAATTATGGCGATCCCCGATGAGACGCTCGCGCGCTTCTATGCTGAGGAGCCGAAGCTCGAGACCTATCGCCGCAGCATTGGCAAGCTGCGCCGCCGCAAGGCGCACATCCTCTCGCCCGAGTGCGAAAAGCTGCTTGCCGCCGCAGGCGAGATCAGCGAGAGCCCCTCCAACACGTTCAGCATGTTCCACAACGCCGATATACGTTACCCGGACGTGACGGACGCAAAAGGCGAGGTCCACACGCTGACGGACGGCACATTCGTGCCGCTGCTGATGAGCGCCGACCGCACGCTGCGCGAAAACGCCTTCAAGGCCTACTACAAGCGCGCGGGCGAGTTCCGCAACACCTACGCCTCCACGCTGGACGCACAGTTCAAGCAGCTCAAATTCTTTGCCGACGCGCGCCGCTATGATACCACGCTTGCCGCGTCCCTCGACGTGACCGAGGTGCCGACCGAGGTGTACACGAATCTCATCGACGCGGTGCACGGCAACCTTGACAAGATGTACCGCTACGTCGCCCTGCGCAGGAAGATCATGGGTGTGGACGAGCTGCATATGTACGATGTCTATACGCCCATCGTTGCCGATGCCGATGCGGAGATCTCCTATGAGGAAGCGAAGCAGACCGTGCTTGAAGCGCTTGCCGTTCTCGGCAGCGACTATACCGATGTGCTGAAGGAAGGCTTTGACCACCGCTGGATCGACGTGTATGAAAACACCGGCAAGCGCGGCGGCGCTTACTGCACCGGCAGCGGCTGGCCTCACCCCTACGTGCTGCTCAACCATAAGGACAACCTCGACAGCATGTTCACCCTCGCCCACGAGATGGGGCACGCCATGCACACCTGGCACTCGTGCAAGTACCAGCCGGTGAACACGGCGGAATATGTCATCTTCGTCGCCGAGGTCGCCTCCACCTGCAACGAGATCCTCCTGATGCGCCACCTGCTCGGCAAAACGACGGACCGCAGGCAGCGCGCCTATCTCATCAACCATTTCCTCGACCAGTTCAAGGGCACGGTCTATCGCCAGACGATGTTCGCCGAGTTTGAGCTTGCCATGGGCAGGATGGCCGAGAGCGGCGAGGCGCTGACCGCCGACGCGCTGAGCGCGAAGTATCTGGAGCTCAACAAGCTCTACTTCGGTCCCGATATGGTCTCCGACGACGAGATCGCGCTGGAGTGGACGCGCATCCCGCACTTCTACTACAATTACTACGTGTTCCAGTACGCCACGAGCTTCTCCGCCGCCGTCGCCATCGCCAACCGCATCCTGCGCGAGGGCGAGAGCGCCGTGAAGGACTACAAAAAGTTCCTCTCCGGCGGCTGCTCCAAGGAGCCTGTCGAGCTGCTGCGCGATATGGGCGTCGATATGCGCACCGCCGCCCCGATCAACGACGCGCTGTCGCTGTTCGGTGAGCTGATCGACGAGCTGGACGAACTGCTCAGCTGAGCTTCAGAAGCGCCCTCCTCCCCCATGTGTCTATTCCAACTGCGTGACCAGCGCCTCACAGTCCCCGTCGATTGCCCAGCCACCGCTGCCGGCTGGCAAAATGAAACTGTCTCCCTGCTTCGCAGGGGCGCATTCCCCTGTGCACGAAACCGTTCCCTGCCCCTTGACGATCAGAATACTGACAAAGGACTCTTCTGAGCAAATTCCCTTTGCCGGTCCCACGACCTTATCCACTGTAAAATAAGGACACGCTGCCAAATGCGGGCCGAAGTCCCATTTGAGCGGAGTAGGATCTAGGTTAACGACGTCAAGCGCTTGTTGAACGTGAAGCGGTCTCTTTTTGCCATCCTTTCCAATGCGGTCATAATCGAATACGCGATATGTAACATTGGAGCTCTGCTGGATCTCTGCAATGACCGTCCCGCCGCAGATCGCATGGATCGTCCCCGCTGGAATAAAAAATAAGTCGCCCGCATGCACCGGAACTGCACGCAGCAGATCTATTATGGTTCCGTCCGTAATGGATCTCGAGAGTTCACTTTTTGTCACGCTCTTTTTTAATCCATAATACAAGTACGCATCCGGCGCTGCCTCCATGACATACCACATTTCGGTCTTGCCGTACTGGTGCTCATGCTCTAATGCATACGCATTGTCAGGATGGACTTGGATAGAAAGATTCGTCTTGGCATCGATCAGCTTGATGAGAAGCGGCAGGCCGTCAAACTCTTCGCATTTTGTTCCCCAAAAATTCGCCCCATACTGCGCGGCATAGCCGCTTAAGCTCTGTCCCTGATGCGTTCCTTCTGCGATGATACTTTCACCGTCCGGATGGCAGGACAAGACCCACGCCTCTGCCAGCGGCTCCAAGTCGGAGTTTACACCGTATTTTTCGCGGAGCAGCGCCCCTCCCCACGGATAATCCTTGCAGGCTGGCGTCAGCCGGATCATTTTCATGATGGTTCACCTCTTGAATAAGATCATTTGCCTTGCGGCAGCGCCTTCACCACGCGGCGACCGTGCCGTCGCAGCGCGGCTCGGTCCCGGCGGCGTATACGCCGTCCGCGCCGCGCCAGATGATCTGACCGCGGCCCATGGAGCTGCGGTCGTCCAGCACCTCGACCTCGTGTCCCATGGCGCGCAGCTGTTCGGCGAGTGCCTCGCCCGCCTCGCGCTCGAGCTGAAGCCTTTTCCCGCCGACCCACTGGATGCGCGGCGCGTCGAGCGCCTCCTGCGGGTTCATGTGATAATCGAGCGTGTTGACGATGACCTCGGTCTGTCCCTGCGGCTGCATGAATGCGCCCATCACGCCAAACGGGCCGACCGCCTCGCCGTCCTTGAGCAGAAAGCCGGGGATAATGGTGTGGTAGGACTTCTTTCCGCCCGCAAGGCAGTTGTCGCTCGCAGCATCGAGCGAGAAGTTCGCGCCGCGGTTCTGAAGGGAAATGCCCGTTCCAGACACCGCCACACCCGCGCCGAAGGTCGTGTAGTTGCTCTGGATCAGCGAGACCATGTTGCCCTCGCCGTCGGCGGTGCAGAGATAGATCGTGCCGCCGCAGTGCGGGTCGCCCGCCATCGGCTCGAGCGCCCGGTCCGTAATGAGCGCACGGCGGGAGGCAAGATATTCCGGCGAAAGCAGCTCGCCGACCGTTGTTTTCATGTACCTCGGGTCGGCAACGTAGGTCCTTGTGTCGGCAAACGCCAGCTTGATGGCCTCCATCACCTTGTGGTAATGCTCCGCGCTCTCGCGTTTTTCCGGCATGGCCATGCCGTTCAGAATGCCCAGCGCCATCAGCACCGTGATGCCGTGCCCGTTGGGCGGGATCTCGCAGACGGTATAGCCGCGGTAGTCCTGCGTGATCGGCTCGACCCACTCGGGACGGTAGCTGCGGAAGTCGTCCTCGCAGAAGTATCCGCCGCTTGCGCGGGAGAACGCCACGATCTTCTCCATCAGCTCGCCGCGGTAATAGCTCTCGCAGCCCGTTTCGGCAAGGCTGCACATCGTCGCGGCATAGTCCGGAAAGCGGAACAGCTCGCCCGCACGGTAGGGCGTGCCGTCCGGCTTCATAAAGCTCTGCCACCAGTATGCGTGCGGGGCGGCGTCCTTCTCCATCGCGCGCGCGATGCGGCGGCTGTCGCGCTCCCACTGACGCGCGACGTTCACCGGCACGGGATAGCCCTCCTCCGCATAACGGATGGCAGGGGCAAGCAGCGCGGAAAGCGGCTTCGTGCCGAAGCGGCGGTTCAGCTCCGCCCAGCCCGCAGGCGCGCCTGGCACCATCGTGGGAAGCCATCCCTCTTTCGGCATCTCGGCATAGCCCATCGCGCGCACCCTTTCGGCGCTCAGCGCCATGGGCGCCGTGCCGCTCGCGTTCAGACCGTAAAGCCTTTTCTCCCGCGCGATCCACACAAGGGCGAAGCAGTCCGAGCCAAGTCCGTTGCCGGTGGGCTCGAGCAGCGGCATCGCCGCCGCCATGGCGACGGCGGCGTCCACAGCGTTGCCGCCGTTTTTTATCACATCCAGTCCGATCTGCGCGCCAAGCGGCACGCTCGTGCAGCAGACGGCGTTTTTAGCGTAGACCACATTGCGCCGCGAGGCGTAGCGGTAGGTCAACGGATCAAATTTCGGCATAAGCTCCCTCTTTTCCATGATCATTCTCTGCTCGCAGTATAACAGGTCTGCCGGCAAAGGGCAAGCAAAACAGAGCGTTCCGTCAGTCAGCCGAAACGCCCTGTTTTCATTTTTGGGATCGTCTCAGGCACTTTGGATAACAGAAATTGAATTTCCATTTTTGCAAAGCATCCTGGGCGAGGGCATGGTATCATGCAGGCAGTAAAGGGGTCTGGTTCTCATGTTCTTTCAGTACGGTGACCGCGAAACGGCATATTTGGCTTCCAGGGACAAGCGCCTTGGTCAAGCGATCCGGCAAATCGGGCATATCAACCGCGAAGTGGATGCCGATCTGTTCTCTGCCATTGTACATCATATCATCGGGCAGCAGATCTCAACAGCGGCGCAGGCAACGATCTGGAGCCGCCTGCTGAGCGCAGCCGGAACGGTAACGGCAGATTCATTGACTGCGCTGGGGCGTGACCGGCTTCAGCGGATTGGAATGACCTACAAAAAAGCAGATTACATTCTGGATTTTGCGAAGCAGGTTCAGAACGGCACTCTGAATTTGGAACAGCTCTGGAGTTTGAGCGATGAGGAAGTGATCCGGGAACTGACGAAGCTCAAAGGCGTGGGTGTGTGGACAGCGGAAATGATTCTGACATTCTGTATGCAGCGACCGAATGTTGTGAGTTTTGGAGACCTTGCCATCCAGCGGGGGATGAGAATGCTTTACCGTCACCGACAGATCGACAGAACAAAGTTTGAGCGCTACCAAAAACGCTACGCTCCGTATGGAACTGTTGCCAGCTTGTACCTCTGGGCGATTGCTGGCGGTGCAATTCCGGAACTGACAGATCCTGCCGGAAAGAAGTAGAAAGGCATTTACCATGTACTTATGGATCATCGCGGCGGCTGCCGCTTACTTTATCAAAGGCTTGTGCGGCTTTGCCAACACACTGGTATTCACGTCCATCCTGAGCTTCGGTGCGTCAAATGCCAACATTTCTCCCATCGACCTGCTGCTGGGCTATCCGACGAACCTGATTTTGACATGGAAGAACCGAAAGAGCCTTGATGCGAAGGTGTATCTTCCGCTGGCAACGTTGGTGCTGGCAGGCAGCATTCCCGGCGCGTTTTTGCTCAAAAATGTGGATGCCAGAGCCATCAAGCTGGTGTTCGGCGTTGTGGTGGCGGCATTGGGCGTGGAAATGCTTTCACGGGAGTACAGCCAAAAGCGTGTTCGTTCTTCCAAAGTGGTGCTGGCAGTCATCGGCGTAACGGCGGGCGTGCTGTGCGGACTGTTCGGCGTGGGCGCATTGCTTGCCGCCTACGTCAGCCGCGTGACCGAGGGCGGCGGCTCGTTCAAGGCAAACATCAGCGCGGTGTTTATCGTGGACAACACCTTCCGCATTGTTCTTTACAGCGTGTTAGGACTTCTGACACTGGACACCGTGAAGTCCGCCTTGCTGCTGATCCCGTTTGCCCTTCTGGGGCTGTTTGCGGGCATTCAATGCAGCAGCCGCATGGATGAAAAGCTGGTCAGAAAGATCACTTCGGTGCTTCTGGTGCTGTCCGGCATTTCACTGATCCTGAAGAATTTATGAGAGGCGTGAACGTATGACAGAACAAGAAATGTGGGAAGCTGTGCAGCGGTCGGACGCAAGCTATGATGGGCTGTTCTTCTATGCGGTGAAAACGACAGGCATTTTTTGTCGCCCCTCCTGCAAATCAAAGCCGCCGAAGCGGGAAAATCTCTGCTATTTTGCATCCGGTGCAGAAGCTCGCGCCGCTGGGTTCCGCCCCTGTAAGCGCTGCCGCAGTGATCTTTTGGAGTACCAGCCTATGCGGGAGATTGCGGCGGAGATCAAGGCGCGGTTGGACAAGGCGGTATCTCTGGATGATGTGGGCTTGACGCCGCGGCGAATGACGGACGTTTTCAAGCAGGAATACGGTGTGACCCCAAAGGAATATGCCGACCTACTTCGACTGCGCGCAGCAAAAGAAATGCTGGCGGGATCGCAGGAAAAGGTGATCGATGTGGCGTATCAGGCGGGCTTTTCCAGCCTTGCCGCGTTCAACCGTTTTTTCAAGCAGCAGACCGGGCAAACGCCGACAGAGTATCGAAAGGAGCA
>DHMW01000051.1:2554-3075 GCA_002405995.1 Oscillospiraceae bacterium UBA4632 | reverse complement strand
AACCTCAAGGTCATCGGCAAGCAGGGCGCCGGCCTCGACAACATCGACATGGACCACGCCCACGCCAAGGACATCACCGTCGTCTACGCGCCCGCAGGCAACGCCAACGCCGTCGCCGAGCACGCCGTCATGCTGATGCTCATGTGCGCCAAGCGCTTCACCTATGTCGACCGTCAGTTCCGCAGCGGCAACTTCCTCGTCCGCATGGGCATGGAGCACACCTACGAGCTCGGCGGCAAGACCCTCGGCATGATCGGCTGCGGCCGCATCTCCCAGCTCGCTATGCAGAAGTGCAAGAACGGCTTCGGCATGAAGGTCATCGGCTACGATCCGTACATGACGCAGGATAAGCTCGGCGATCTGTGCGAGCTGAAGGCCACCGCCAAGGAGGTCTGGGAGCAGGCTGACTTCGTGTCCGTGCATCTGCCCGTCGTCCCCTCCACCGAGCACTCCATCGGCCGCGAGCAGTTCAGCTGGATGAAGCCCACCGCTTCCTTCATCAACTGCGCGCGCGGCGCTCT
>DHMW01000051.1:920-2412 GCA_002405995.1 Oscillospiraceae bacterium UBA4632 | reverse complement strand
AACGTCATCATGACCCCGCACATGGCCGCCACCACCGAGCAGAGCGTTCTCAACTGCTGCACCAGCGTTGCCGACGACATCGTCGCCGTCTGCAACGGCCAGGAGCCGAAGGTCAAGGCGCAGAAGCCCAAGTTCTAAAAAAGCCCTTTCCGCCAGGGGACGTTTCCAACAGGGAGCGTCCCCCTTTTGCGCAGCGCCGCAGAATCTTTACACACTCTTAACACTCTGTCCATTCCCTTTTTTTGCCCGCTGCGGTATAGTAAAAATAGCTTTATGTGATTTTGAGAGCAGGAGTGAGCTTTTTTGAGGCATATTTTTATCATCAATCCCGCCGCCGGCAAGAAGGACGGCCGCCAGCGCGTCTATGCCATGGCGGAGGAGCTGCGCAAGAAGCACGGCCTGGACGTGGAGTGTATGCTGACCAATTCCCGCGGCCACGCCACGGCGCTGACGCGCGCCATCGCCGAAACGGGGGAGTATGCCCGCTTTTATGCCTGCGGCGGCGACGGTACGATCAACGAGGTCGCAAACGGTATTGCGGGCTTCCCCAACGCGGCGATGACCTGTATCCCCATCGGCACGGGCAACGACTTCCTCAAAAACTTCGGCAAGGACGCGATGCCCCTGTTCCTCGACGCGGAGAACCTCTGGAACGGGCCGGTGACGCCGCTGGATCTGATCGACTGCAACGGCAAGCAGTGCCTGACGATCGCCTGCACGGGCATCGACGCCCGCATCGCCGAGAGCGTGCACGATTTCAGCTCCTCCCCGATGCTGACGGGCCGCGGCAGCTACCTGGTCAGCGTTGCCGCAAACGCCATTTTCCGCCCCATCGGGCAGCGCTGGCGCGTTGCGCTGGACGGCGAGGTGATCGAGGACGAGTTTGCGCTCGTCTCGATGTGCAACGGCCGCTACTACGGCGGCGGCTCCACCCCCGTGCCCGAGGCCCGCATGACCGACGGCGTGCTGCATACGGTGCTGGTGCGCAATATCCCCAAGCTGCGCTTTGCCAGGCTTTTTCCCGATTACAGCGCAGGCAGCTACAAAAAGCTCCCGCAGGAGATCATTCGCGTCTCCAAGGCGAAGGTCGTGACCATTACGCCGCTCCGGGACGACATCGTTACGTGCCTTGACGGCGAGTGCTTCCACTCGCAGGGCGTGACGCTCCGCCTCTCGGACAAAAAGCTCAACTTTTTCGCACCCGCCGGCTGCGATCCGGACGCGACGGCACGTGAAAACTGAATCAGGACCGGCGGACGACGCGTCCGCCGGCTTTTTTTGCAGCGCCGCGGCAAGAATTTGAATAAGCTGTGAATTTTTGAGAAATTGTCAAAATACCCCTTGCAAATATAGGGGGCTTGCGCTATGATAACAGCGTTGGTTAGCACTCGAGGCGTTTGAGTGCTAACCGGCTTGAAGCAGTTTGAAATTTTGAAATATATAAGGAGGCACAAACCATGAAACTTACCCCGCTTGCTGACCGCGTCATCCT
>DHMW01000051.1:0-796 GCA_002405995.1 Oscillospiraceae bacterium UBA4632 | reverse complement strand
ATTTCCGTCGGCCCCGGCGGTATGGTGGACGGTCACGACGTTGTGATGACCGTCAAGCCCGGCGATAAGGTCATCACCAGCAAGTATTCCGGCACCGAGGTCAAGCTGGATGACGAGGAGTATGTCGTCGTCCGCCAGAGCGATATCCTGGCAATCGTGGAATAATCAAAAGGGGGCAGGCCCCCTCTTGAGAACACCCCGACAGCCCTCTGCAGCGCACTCGCGTTGCTCGCACGTTTGAGGGCTGCAAAGTGTTTTTTCCGACGCGCATGTCGTCAGAAAAAACGATTTAATTTATTTTCGCGTTTTGCGAAATTTCCAAATCCTAAAAATGGAGGTACACTCTTATGTCTAAGCTCATCAAGTCCGGCGAAGAGGCGCGCAAGGCGCTCGAAGTCGGCGTCAACACTCTTGCCGATACCGTGAAGGTCACCCTTGGCCCCAAGGGCCGCAATGTCGTGCTCGATAAGAAGTTCGGCGCGCCGCTGATCACCAACGACGGCGTGACCATCGCCAAGGAGATCGAGCTGCCCGACCCGTTCGAGAACATGGGCGCGCAGCTCGTGCGCGAGGTCTCCACCAAGACCAACGACGTCGCGGGCGACGGCACCACCACCGCAACGCTCCTGGCGCAGGCCATGGTGCGCGAGGGTCTGAAGAACCTCGCCGCGGGCGCGAACCCCATCGTGATGAAAAAGGGCATGGCCAAGGCCGTTGAGACCGCTGTGGAGGCCATTAAGGCGAACAGCCAGAAGGTCAATGGCACGGATGACATCGCCCGCGTCGGCACCGTCTC
>DHMW01000062.1:3218-3355 GCA_002405995.1 Oscillospiraceae bacterium UBA4632 | reverse complement strand
ATCCTCGAGCAGCTCGTCCAGAGCGGCAAGAAGCTCGTCATCATCGCCGAGGACGTCGAGGGCGAGGCGCTCAGCACCCTGATCGTCAACCGCCTGCGCGGCACGCTGAACGTTGTGTGCGTCAAGGCGCCCGGCTT
>DHMW01000062.1:686-3168 GCA_002405995.1 Oscillospiraceae bacterium UBA4632 | reverse complement strand
GGCTTCGGCGACCGCCGCAAGGAAATGCTGCAGGATATCGCCATCCTGACCGGCGGCCAGGTCATCTCCGAGGAGCTCGGCTATGAGCTCAAGAGCGCCACGATCGACATGCTCGGCCGCGCGCGCCAGATCAAGGTCACCAAGGAGAACACCACCATCGTTGACGGTGCGGGCGACAAGAAGGCCATCGCTGACCGCGTGGCGCAGATCCGTGCGCAGATCGCCGTGACCACGAGCGACTACGACAAGGAGAAGCTGCAGGAGCGCCTTGCCAAGCTCGCCGGCGGCGTGGCTGTCATCAAGGTCGGCGCAGCCACCGAGACCGAGATGAAGGAGAAGAAGCTGCGCATCGAGGACGCGCTCAACGCGACCCGCGCAGCCGTCGAGGAGGGCATCGTCGCCGGCGGCGGCACGGCCTACGTCAACGCCGTTCCCGCGGTTGAGAAGCTCATCGGCAAGGTCGAGGGCGATGAAAAGACCGGCGTTCAGATCATCGTCAAGGCGCTGCAGGAGCCCATCCGCCAGATCGCGGCGAACGCCGGCATCGACGGCAGCGTCGTGCTCGAAAAGATCAAGTCCAGCCGCAAGGTCGGCTACGGCTTCGACGCTTATAAGGAGGTCTACTGCGACATGATCTCCGCCGGTATCGTCGATCCTGCGAAGGTCACGCGCTCCGCGCTGGAGAACGCCGCCTCCGTCAGCGCCATGGTGCTGACCACCGAGGCGCTCGTCGCCGACAAGCCTGAGCCGCCCGCACCGGCAGCCCCCGGCGCTGGCATGGGCGACATGGGCGGTATGTACTAAGACACACCGCAAAGCCTTGAGATTGCTTGATTTTTTGAGTGCGCAAAAGCGGATTTGCGCCTGCCTTACGCCGCTTACGCCAAAAATTCAAGCGCATGATAGGGTAACAGAAATCGGCACCTGCCAAAAAGCAGGTGCCGATTTTTTTATTTGCGGTTCCTTTTACCCTTTCCGAGCCTACCGGCCCGAGAAGCGGCGTTCCCGCTTAAAACGCCACCTGCATGAACAGCGCCACGCAGCACAGGATCACCGCCAGCGGCACATAAACGTAGCGGCCGATGCTGTACCACAGCGTACCGCGCTTTTTCTCGCTGCCGGTGTTGACCGCGTCGAGCAGCTCGTCCTTCTTCATCACATAGAACCACGAGATCGCGCCCAGCGTCGCGCCGATGGGGATGATGTAGATCGACACGAGGTCCATCCAGGGGCCCCACTTGGAGATCGGCTCCATTCCCAGCCCGAAGCCCAGGCACAGCGCGCACAGGATCGCGAGCACCGCCGTGCGGCTCAGCCTGGGGAACTTGTGCAGCAGCGACTCCGCCACCGCTTCGAACATGTTCTGCAGCGAGCTGACGCCCGCGAAGATCATCGCGACATAGAGGATAACGGCGAACAGCCGCCCAAGCGGGATATCCTGCAAAATGGTCGGCAGCGTGACGAACAGCAGGCTTGGGCCTGCGCCCACGTCCAGCCCGTAGGAGAAGCACGCGGGAATGATGACCAGTGCCGCAACGACGGCGGCGATGGTGTCAAAGATCGCGGTGTGGCGCGCGACGCCCACCACGTCCTCACCCTTGGACAGATACGCGCCGTAGACGATCATGCCGCTGCCGGTAACGGACAGCGAGAAGAAGGCCTGCCCCATCGCCCAGATCCAGATCATCGGGTCCTTGAGCGCCTCCCAGCGCGGGGTGAACATAAAGAGGTAGCCCTCCGCCGCGCCGGGCAGGAACGCCACGCGCACGGCCAGCACGAGGAAGATGATGAAAAAGACCGGCATCATGATCTTGTTGCTTTTCTCAATGCTGTGCGCGCCGAGATACAGCGTCAGCAGCGTGCCCACGACCACAACGATGTGGAACGGCGCCACGGAGAGGTCCGTCGAGGAGAACGCGCCGAACCACTCGCCCGCGTCCGTACTCATCAGCGTGCCCAGCAGCGAGTCGGTCAGCGCCTTGAGCACATAGGTCACGATCACCGCGTAGCCGATGGCAATGCACAGCGAGCCTGCCAGCGGCAGCCAGCCGAGCAGGCCGCCCGCCTTGCCCATGGCTTTTCCGCGCGTCGCCCAGGCGTTTTCGTAGGCGCCCAGCGTGCCCGTGGCTGCGCGGCGGCCCATGGCGAACTCTGCCGGCAGACCCACATAGCTGAAGATAAAGACGAACAGCAGGTAGATCAGCAGGAACGCGCCGCCGCCGTTGCTGCCCATCTTGTTGGGGAAGCCCCACACGTTCGCCATGCCGACCGCCGAGCCGACCGAAGCAAGGATAAAGCCCCAACGGCTGGCAAAGCTCTTTGTGCTTTTCTCGTGTTTCATTGTGTTCTCCCATCCAATTACAAAAATGCCTGCGATGCGGAAACTACATCGCAGGCTTCTGGCGCAGCGGGAGGGATTCGAACCCTCGTGAGGTTTCCCTCAAACTGATTTCGAGTCAGCCCCGTTATGACCACTTCGATA
>DHMW01000062.1:0-656 GCA_002405995.1 Oscillospiraceae bacterium UBA4632 | reverse complement strand
ACCACTTCGATACCGCTGCATATCAGCTGTCATTCACGACTCAGCTATTATGACATAGTTTTTTCCGTCTTGCAAGGTATTTTTTCATCTTTTCCGCATATTCTGCCGGTATGAAGAGCATTTATTTATCAGAGCCTCTGAGCAATTACGAACGCGCGCTCCTTCTTACGGGCGCGCGCCCTGCCGGGGCGCCCGGGGAGGCAGACGCGCTGGTGCTCCCGGGCGGCGGCGACCTGCACCCGCGCCTTTATGGGCAGCGTCTTTGCGGCGCGGAGGACATCGACGAGGCGCGCGATGCGCGCGAGCTTGCGCTGGCGGAAGCTTTTTTGCGCCGCGGCCTGCCTGTTTTCGGCATCTGCCGCGGGCTCCAGCTGCTCAATGTCTTTTTCGGCGGCACGCTGCATCAGCATATCGAAGGGCACAGCCGGCGCGAGGGCTGTGACCGTCTGCATCCCGTTTGCGCCGAAGGCGGTCTGCTGTGCGCGCTCTACGGCCCGCGCTTTACCGTCAACAGCGCGCACCACCAGGCGGTCGATCGGCTGGGCGCGGGGCTGCGTGTGCTTGCCCGCGCGGACGACGGCACGGTCGAAGCGCTTGCGCACGGGAGCCTGCCCGTTTTTGCCGTGCAGTGGCATCCCGAGCGGCTCTGCGGCGCG
>DHMW01000024.1:2770-3195 GCA_002405995.1 Oscillospiraceae bacterium UBA4632 | reverse complement strand
GACGCGGGGCCTTCGGCGCATCGCCGGAGTCTGCACTCTGGCGGCTCTGGCGTGCGGTGCGGCGCTCGCCGCCTCGTGCGGCGGCGCGGGAGCTGCGTTCGCCGTCCGGCCTGTCGCCGCGCGCAGGGCGTTCGCTGCGCTTTTCAACGGGCCTGTCGCCCACGTTCTCGGCTTTCAGCGCGGAGGGCCTGCTCTCGCCGGCTTCACCATTGCTCTTGCTGCGGCCCTTGCCGCCGCGATGACCGCGGCCGCCCCTGCGGGAGCGGGCGGGGCGCTTTTCCTCGTCCTCGCCGGAGGGGGCGCTGTCCCGCGCGGCGGGCGGCGTCCATTTTTCCGCCGGCACGATGGGCGCGGCGGCGGAAAAGAAGTTTACCGTCAGCTGCGGCTCCTCGACCTCCGGCGCCTGATAGCGCTCGGGCAGCTCG
>DHMW01000024.1:354-2660 GCA_002405995.1 Oscillospiraceae bacterium UBA4632 | reverse complement strand
CGGATCTCGCAGTTGCGGTAGCGGCGGGGGCTGTCGTTCTGGTTGTCCAGCCGCACGACGACCTGCTCGCGCAGGATGTCCACGCTGGCGACGTTGCCGAGCCCGTCGGGCGTCGCCACGAAGGAATCCTGCTTCGGGCAGCGGCGNNGTCGACCGAGCTCACGTTGCCGAAACCGTCGGGCGTTGCGACGAATGAATCCTGCTTCGGGCAGCGGCGCGCCGCGTCCTCATAGGCGTTCTGCTCATATTTGAGGCAGCACATCAGCCGCCCGCACGTGCCGGAGATCTTTGTCGGGTTCAGGCTGAGATTCTGCGTTTTTGCCATCTTGATGGAGACGGGGACGAAATCGTCCAGAAACTGCGAGCAGCAGAAGGGGCGGCCGCAGATGCCGAGGCCGCCGAGCATCTTCGCCTCGTCGCGCACGCCGATCTGCCGCAGCTCGATGCGCGCGCGGAACACGCCCGCCAGGTCGCGCACCAGCTCGCGGAAGTCCACACGCCCGTCGGACGTGAAGAAAAAGATGATCTTGCTGCCGTCAAAGTTGCTCTCCACGCGCACGAGCTTCATGTCGAGCCCGCGCTCGGCGATCTTCCTCTGGCAGACCTCAAAGGCGTTTTTCTCCCGTGTTTTGTTGTAGGCGTAGGTGCGGTCGTCGTTCTCCGTCGCAAGGCGAAGCACGGGGCGCAGCGGCTGGACGACCGCGCCGTCGTCCACCTCACGGTTGCCGGAGACGCACTGGGCGTACTCCGGCCCCTGCGCCGTCTCCACGATGACGAATCGGTTCGGCTCGACCGTCAGCCCGCACGGGTCAAAATAGTATTCCTTACATCCGCCGCGAAAGCGGACACCAATCACTTCAGTCAAAGGATCTCCTCCAATTCAACGGCAAAGCCCCCCAGCGTGGGGCCGACGCCGACGTTATAGGTGCAGTGGTCGCGATACGTTTGCAGCAGGTCGATCGCGCCGAGGAGCCTCCGCCTTGTCAGGCGGGAGGCGAGCAGCTGTGCGCTCTGCGCCTCCGCCGCTCCCACCGGCGCGCCATAGAGCGAAAGCAGCGCCGCAGCAAGCAGCAGGCGCGTCTGCTCGAAAAGCTCGCCCAGCTCGCCGCGCGTGAGCTTTCCGCCCTCCAGCCGGGCGAGGAACGCCGCGCGCGAGGCGCGCGTGCCCTCTGCGATCAGGCGCGCAAGCTCCTGCGCGCGTTCGCCGGCGGGCGCGGGAGCGGCCTGCGGCACGGGGGAGAGCTTGAGCTCCACACAGCGCGAGCGGATGGTCGGAAGCAGCACGGCGGGATTCTCCGCGCAGAACAGGAACGCGGCATAGGGCGGCCCTTCCTCCACGAGCTTCAAAAGCACGTTCTGGTCCTTTTCCGGCAGGATGGCGCAGTCCTCGAAGATGTAGATCTTGCGCGCGCCCTCGTTCGGGCGGATGAACGCGTCGGTACGCATCGCGCGCACCGTGTCGATCGAGAGCTCCTTGTGCTCGGCGTCCCGCACGAACGTGACGTCGGGGTGAATGTCCTGCATCACCTTGCGGCAGGCCGGGCAGGCAAGGCACGGCTTCTGCGCGCCCGTGCATTCCATCGCCGCGGCGGTATAGCGCGCGGCGGCGGTGCGGTCCCCGCTGCCGCTGAGGATCAGCGCGTGGGACAGCGCGCCGCGCGCAGCTGCGGCGCGCACGCGCGCGGCGGTTTCGGTTTTGGCAAAGACGCTCGGCTCCATGGCGCTCCCTCTTGTGCAGATGTATCGATACAAAGAACAGTATACCGCAAAAGGCGGCGGCTTGCAAGAAAATCTGCACGGAACGCCATAAAAATGAGCGCCGCGGGCAGAAAACGGCAGGAATTTACGGAAAAACAGAAAAAGCCGTGAAAATTTTAGCAAGTTCATATTGAAAGTCGGGGATTTTCTGTCTATAATAGTAGGGCTTGATATGTTAGCGATACATTTTTTATGGAGGAATATTATGAGCAAAAAGTATGTCTACCTGTTCTCGGAAGGCAACGCCACCATGCGTGAGCTTCTGGGCGGCAAGGGCGCGAACCTGGCCGAGATGACCAACATCGGCCTGCCCGTCCCTCAGGGCTTCACCATCACCACGGAGGCCTGCACCCAGTATTACGAGGACGGCCGCAGGATCAACGACGAGATCATGGCTGAGATCATGGAATACGTCGCCAAGATGGAAGAAATGAACGGCAAGAAGTTCGGCGACCTGAAGAACCCGCTGCTCGTTTCCGTCCGCTCCGGCGCGCGCGCCTCCATGCCCGGCATGATGGATACCATCCTCAACCTCGGCCTGAACGACG
>DHMW01000024.1:0-203 GCA_002405995.1 Oscillospiraceae bacterium UBA4632 | reverse complement strand
GTTATGGAGGTCGGCAAGAAGTACTTCGAGCAGCTCATCGACGCGATGAAGGAAAAGCGCGGCGTGAAGCTCGACATCGAGCTGACCGCTGCCGACCTCAAGGAGCTTGCCGAGGAGTTCAAGGCGGAATACAAGAAGCAGATCGGCGAGGACTTCCCCTCCGACCCCAAGACCCAGCTGTACGAAGCCATCCGCGCCGTGTT
>DHMW01000092.1:3301-3459 GCA_002405995.1 Oscillospiraceae bacterium UBA4632 | reverse complement strand
CTGCCCGAGCAGCGCGAGGCCTACGCCGCCTTCATCACGCGGCTGCGCGAAGCGCTCAATCCGCTCGGCTGTCCGGTCATCGTCGCGCTCGCGCCGAAAACGAGCGCCGCGCAGCGGGGACTGCTCTACGAGGCGCACGACTACGCGCTCCTCGGCGC
>DHMW01000092.1:396-3156 GCA_002405995.1 Oscillospiraceae bacterium UBA4632 | reverse complement strand
CGTGCCGTGCTGGACTATGCCGTGACCGCCGTCGCGCCGGAGAAGATCCTCATGGGCATCCCGCTCTACGGCTACGACTGGCCGCTGCCCTTCGTGTCCGGCGAGACGCGGGCCGAATCCCTCTCGCCGGTGCAGGCGGTCGAGCGCGCCCTGCGCCACAACATTGCCATTCAATACGACGAGACCGCGCAGGCCCCCTATTACCACTACACCGACCGTGGCGGGCGCGAGCACGCCGTCTGGTTCGAGGACGCGCGCAGCATCGAGGCCAAGCTCCGCCTTGCGGACGAATACGGCCTGCAGGGCGTCGGATACTGGAACCTCACGCGCCCCTTTCCCCAGAACTGGGCCGTGCTCGCCTCGCTCTTCGATATTGAGACGCTTCTCTAAACGCGCGTCCCGATGGCGTTTGCCACCACGTTTACCACGTCTTGCACCGTCTCGTCGAAAAGGTGCGTGTAGACCTCGCTCGTGATGCTCGTTGAGCTGTGGCCGAGCGCCTTGGAGATGGTAAACATCGGCACGCTGCGGCTGTTGGCGACGCTCGCAAAGCTGTGGCGCAGACCGTGGAGCGAGATGGACGGCAGGGCGTTCTCCTCAACGAAGGCCGCGACGCGGCGTCCGAGGCCGTTCGGGTCCCACGGCTTTCCCTGCTCTGTAACGGCCACGTAGCCCTCGGGATTGAAACCCCCGTCCCGCTTGCGTTCCCAGTCGCCGTGCAGCCGCGCGAGCAGCTCCTCCAGGTCGCTCACCCCATCGTAGCACAGCCGCCGCACGGAGGAATAGGACTTGGGCTTTTTCTCGATGAACGTTCCGCCCACAGAGGTCCGCACCTCACGGATGGTAACGATCTTCGCATCCAGGTCCACACAGCGCCACTTGAGTCCGCAGATCTCGCTGCGCCGCAGCCCCAGATAGCCCGCCAGCTTGACGGCAGGCTCGATCTCCGTGCCCGCGCAGCGGCAAAACAGCTCGCGCAGCTGCGCGGGATCATAGTAGCGGTGACTCGGCAGCACCTTGGCCGGCGGCGTGACATAGCGCGTCACGTTTTCCCGCAGCAGCCCCTGCCGGACGGCGGCCTCCAGCGCCGTGTGCAGCAGCACATGGTGCTTGCGCACGGTGTTGTGGGAGAGGCCCTTTTCCAGCAGCTCCGCGTAGTACCGCTGCAGCTGCGCCGGCTGCAGCTCCGGCAGCTTCACCTCGCCCAGCGCAGGCACGAGGTGAAGGCGGATGATGTTCTCGTAGCCGTGGACGGTGGTCTTTTCGCGGTTCGGGCAGATAAAATCCCGCAGCCAGACCTCCAGCCAATCGGCGAGAATGACCTCGCCGCCGTGTCGCGTGCGCTTGAGCGCGCGCAGGCGCAGAAATTCCGTCAGGGTGCTCTCGGCGTCGTCGAGGCAGCGGAAGGTACGCACACAGCGGTCGCGCGAGCCGTCGGGCCGCATCCCGTAGTGCATCGTGACGTAGTAAAGGTCCTTTTGGTCGTCGTAGGCAAGATTTCGTTTGATGGCTTTTCGCATATTCGTTCGCCCTCCTTTTGGAATGGAGGCAGTATATCACCGATAGAGCGCAATGAAAAACGGCGGCGCAGAAAGCGCCGCCGTTTTTGGACGATTCTTCGGTTTTGCTCAGCTTCTCTTCGCCGCCTCGATGACGTGGCTCGCGAGAATGGCCGTCGTCACCGCGCCGACGCCGCCGGGCACGGGCGTGATGGCCTCGACGATCGGCTCCACCTCGGCGAAGCGGGTATCGCCGCAGAGATTGCCGTCCGCGCCGACGTGGATGCCCACGTCCAGCACGGTCTGGCCCGCGCGGACGCTCTCGGCGCCGACCATGCCGGCCTTACCGGCGGCGACGACGAGGATATCCGCCTCGCGGCAGATGGCGGGCAGGTTTTCGCTGCGGCTGTGGCAGATGGTCACGGTCGCGTGCTCGGCGAGCAGCAGCAGGGAGACCGGCTTGCCGATGACGAGGCTGCGGCCGATCACGACCACGCGCTTGCCCTTGATGGGCACGTTATAATGCTTGAGCAGCGCCACGCAGGCCGCGGCGGTGCAGGGCGGATAGCCGCCGTCGGTGCCGGCGTAGACCGCAGCGAGCGAGCCGTCGGTGATGCCGTCCATATCCTTTCTCGGATCGAGGGCGCGGCGGGCGGCCTCATCATCGAGGTGCTTGGGCAGCGGGCGGAACATCAGAACGCCGTGAACGCGCTCGTCCTCGTTGAGCGAACGGATGTTGTCCATCAGCTCCTGCTGGCCCGCGTCCTCGGGCAGCACGACCTGACGGACCGTGATGCCGACCTTCTCGCAGCGCTTGAGCGCGCCGCGCTCATAGGACAGATCGTCCTCACGCGCGCCCACGCGCAGAATGGCGAGGCAGGGCTCCGTGCCGTTTTTCTTCAGCTCCTCCGCCTGCTCGCGCAGCTGCTCGGTCAACGCCTTGGCGGCGTCGGCCCCCTTGAGTAACATCGCCATGATGGTTTCCTCCTCATGCCGGCGCGGTGCGCCGTGATCTCAACATTAGGATAACAAACAAAATTTTCGCTGTCAATTTCTTTTGCAAACCGTTTGCGCCGGAAGGATTTCCTTTCTTCGCCGCCTTGCTATTTCCGCCGCTTTCTGCTACCATAAGGGTACGAAATTTTATCTGACCGGAGGGATATCCCATGTCCGTCATCGAAGAAAAGAAGGCTTTGCGCACCTACATCCGCCAAAGCGAGCGCACGCTCGATCCCGCCTACAAGGCCGAGAGCTCGGAGGC
>DHMW01000092.1:0-296 GCA_002405995.1 Oscillospiraceae bacterium UBA4632 | reverse complement strand
AGGGCCGCAGGGACTGTGTTTGCCTTTGTCGGCACCGTCCATGAGATCGACACCTCACTGCTGCTGAAGGAGACTCTTGCCGCGGGCAAGACGCTCGTCCTGCCCCGCTGCGCCGAGGGCCACGCGCTCGACCTGTGCGTGGTCACGTCGATGGACGAGCTCGTGCCGGGGATGTACGGCATTTTAGAGCCGAAGGCGGACTGCGCGCTCGTCACGCCCGCCGACATCGACTTTGCCGTGGTGCCCTGCCTGTCGTTCGACCGCAGGGGCCGCCGGCTCGGACAGGGCGGCGGCTA
>DHMW01000044.1:2538-22302 GCA_002405995.1 Oscillospiraceae bacterium UBA4632 | reverse complement strand
TCGTTCGAGGCCCACTCCCAGATGCCGATGCCCTGCGTGCAGTGCTTGACGGCCTGCTCCATCGTCAGCCACTGCGGGCGCGGGTGCTTGCTCGCGACGATGACGTTCACATAGTTGCGGCTCTTGATGCAGTGGTCGAAGCAGGAGAGCAGGCAGTTGGCATCGGGCGGCAGATACATGCGCACGACGTCCGCCTTCTTGTTGGCAACGTGGTCGAGGAAGCCGGGGTCCTGATGCGTGAAGCCGTTGTGATCCTGCTGCCAGACGTTGGAGGCGAGGATATAGTTGAGCGACGCGATATCGTGCCGCCAGGGCAGCTCATTGCACATCTTGAGCCACTTGGCGTGCTGGGAGAACATCGAGTCCACGATGCGGATGAAGGCCTCGTAGCTGTCGAAGAAGCCGTGGCGGCCGGTGAGCAGGTAGCCTTCGAGAAAGCCCTCGCAGAAGTGCTCGGAGAGCATGGAGTCCATCACGCGGCCATCGGGGTCAAGGTGATCGTCGATGCCCTCGATCTGCTCGTCAAGGAAGCGGCGGCCCGTGACGTCAAACACGGCCTGCAGGCGGTTGGACGCCGTCTCGTCGGGCGCGAAGATGCGGAAGTTGCGCGAGTCCATGTTGAGCTTCATTACGTCGCGCACATAGGTGCCGAGGACGTACATATCCTGCGCCTCGACCGCGCCGGGGGCGGGGATATCGACGGCGTAGTCGCGGAAGTCGGGCGTGCGCAGGTCGCGCAGGAGAAGCCCGCCGTTCGCGTGCGGGTTCGCGCCCATGCGGCGCTCGCCCGTGGGCGGGAAGGACGCGACGAGCTCCACCGGCGTGCCGTCGGGGTTGAACAGCTCCTCAGGCTTGTACGAGCGCAGCCACTGCTCGAGCAGCGGCAGGTGCTTTTTCTCGTCCGCGCCCATGGAGATGGGCACCTGGTGGGCGCGCCAGCAGCCCTCGACCGGCAGGCCGTCAACCTCCTTGGGCCCCGTCCAGCCCTTCGGCGTGCGCAGCACGAGCATCGGCCAGCGCGGGCGGCTCGCCTTGCCGCTCTCGCGCGCGGCGCGCTGGATGCGCTTGATTTCGCGGATGGCCCAGTCGAGCGCGGCAGCCATCTGCTGGTGCATGAGCTCAGGCTCGCTGCCCTCGACAAAGCGCGGCTCCCAGCCGCAGCCGCGGAAGAAGCACTCGACCTCCTCGTGGCTCATGCGGGAGAAGATGGTCGGGTTTGCGATCTTGAAGCCGTTTAAGTGCAGGATCGGCAGCACCGCGCCGTCGGTGATCGGGTTCATGAACTTATTGCCGTGCCAGGACGTGGCGAGCGGGCCTGTTTCCGCCTCGCCGTCGCCGACGACGCAGGCGGCGATCAGATCGGGGTTATCCGCCACCGCGCCGAACGCGTGGGCGAGGGAGTAGCCCAGCTCGCCGCCCTCATGGATGGAGCCGGGCGTTTCGGGCGCAACATGGCTCGGGATGCCGCCGGGGAAGGAAAAGCGCTTGAAGAGCTTCTGCATGCCCTCCTTGTCGCGCGTGATGTTGGGGTAGATCTCGGTATAGCTGCCGTCCAGCCAGTCCTGCGCGACCATGGCGTTGCCGCCGTGGCCGGGACCGGAGAGGTAGATCATGTCGAGATCGTCGCGCTTGATGACGCGGTCCAAGTGCGTGTAGATGAAGTTCTGGCCCGGGCAGGTGCCCCAGTGGCCGACGATGGTCTGCTTTAAGTCGCTCTCGCGCAGCGGACGCTCGAGCAGAGGGTTATCGAGAAGATAGAGCTGGCAGGCGGTCAGATAGTTCGCCGCGCGCCAGTAAGCGTCGATCTGCTTGAGCTCCTGCGGCGACAGCGGCGGCTTTTTGGAGAGCCTTGCGGCTGATTTCGGTGCGGGCATGGAATTACCTCCTTCGTTTTTGATTCGCTGAAATTAGTGTAGCCATTAACTGTGTGAAAATCAATACGGAGGCTGCATATTTAACAGAATGGCAAAATATTGTATTTTAAGAAAAGACTTAAATGAAAGCGCTGCCGGAACGGGGCGATGGGGCGCTGCGCGGAAAAGCGCCCGCCGCCGCGCGGCGGCAGAACGCATTTTGCTGCCGCCGGAGGGAAAAATGACAGATTTACCCTTGAAATCGGACGATTATCGCGTTGTTTTTTGCGTCCGCGTCGGTTATACTGGTCTGCAAATCAAAAATGTGGGGAGGAATGCGGATGCAGAGCGTTCTGGAGGGGCTGCCCCAGCTCTCGATCCTTGAGATCACGGTGAGGCTGCTGCTGACCACCGTGTATGCCGGCACGCTCGGCTACGAGCGCGAGCGGCACAAGCAGGCGGCGGGCTTCCGCACCTATATCATCGTCGCGGACGCATCGGCGCTGGTGATGATGACAAACATCTTCATCGGCCAGTCCGTCGGCACGACGGACCTTGTGCGTATGCCGGCGTCGGTCATCACGGGGCTGGGCTTTCTCGGCGCGGGCACGATCCTTGTCACCAAGAGCCGGGAGATCCGGGGGCTGACCACCGCCGCCGGGCTGTGGGCGGTGGCGAATATCGGGCTGGCGCTCGGCGCGGGCTTTTATACAGGCGGCACGGTCTGCTACGCCTTCATACTCGTCGCCATGAATATCCTGCGCCTGGTCGATCAGCGCGTTGAAAAGCGGCAGCGGATCTCTGAGATCTACTGCGAGATGCGCTCCACGCAGGTCATCGGCAGGCTGGTGCGCTTTGCGCGCGAGCACGGCTATGTCCTTTCCGACTTCAGCCTTTATAACGAGCCGACCTACGGCGAGGAGCGCGCGCCGCTGTGCGGCACGTTCATGCTCCGGGTGGGAAAGAAAACGACGCTCGAGACGGCGATCGCCGAGATGGAGCAGATCGAGGGCGTGGTCTACCTGACGCTTGTATGAGTCCGCGGGCGCGGCAAAGAAAACATGCACGGGAGCGACATCCCGTGCATTTTCATATGATTGGGGACAAAACTGACAAAACACGTGCAAAACTGACAATTTTATTTGTGAAGCTTGATATTTATTCATGCAGGCGTTAAAATTTCAGAATCGGTGAGGGACGGGGGTCCCGTGCCTCCCGCATTAACTGAAAATGGAGGAACATAGCATGAAGAAGCTTATTGCACTGCTGCTGACGCTCATGATGCTGCTCTCCCTCGTCGCCTGCGGCGACAAGAAGACGGACGAGCAGCAGCCGGCCGACGACCAGCAGACCACCGAAGAGAACGACCTCGTCGCCGCGGCGCAGGCCGAGGGCTCGCTCGTCGTTTACGGCTCCTGCGAGGAAGAGTATCTCGCCGCCGCCTGCGAGCACTTTGAAGAGCTCTATGGCATCAAGGTCGAGTATCAGCGCCTGTCCACCGGCGAGGTCCAGGCGAAGATCGAGGAAGAGAACGGCAACCCGTCCGCGGACGTCTGGTTCGGCGGCACGACCGATCCGTACAACGTCTGCGCGGCCGAGGGCCTGCTCGAGGCTTATCAGGCGGAGAACGCCTCTCACATCACCAAGCCCCAGTACAAGAATGCCGACGGCTACTGGTACGGCATCTACACCGGCATCCTCGGCTTCATGGTCAACACCACCGAGCTCGAGCGCATGGGCCTTGAGGCTCCTCAGGACTGGCAGGATCTGCTCAAGCCCGAGTATAAGGGCCTGATCTGGCTGTCCAACTACAACACCGCCGGCACTGCCAAGCTCGTCATCAACACCATGATCCAGAAGTACGGCCATGACGAGGGCATCCAGTACCTCGTTGACCTCGACAAGAACATCGAAGTCTACACCAAGTCCGGCTCCGGCCCGAGCAAGAACGTCGGCACCGGTGAGTGCGTGATCGGCATCGGCTTCCTGCATGACGGCATCACCCAGATCCTGGACAACGGCTACGACAACATCCAGCTCATCATCCCCTCCTCCGGCACCTCCTGCGAGATCGGTGCGACCGCCATCTTCAAGGGCGCCAAGCACCCCAACGCCGCGAAGCTGTGGATCGAGTATGCGCTCTCTCCCGAGTGCGTGAACCTCGCCGCCCAGAACGGCTCCTACCAGTTCCTGGTCATCGATAACGCCACCCAGCCCGAGGCTGCCGCGGAGTTCGGCCTCGATCCGGACAACGTGATGAATTACGACTTCGACGACGCCACCAAGAACATCAAGACCTACGTTGAGGAGGTCATGACCGCTCTGAGCAGCTCCGGCGCCGACACCGGTGCGGACCGCTTCAAGACCGAGTGATCTGACGCTCCGCCCGCGTCACCCCGCAGCAGCAAATAACGAGGCGGCGGCTACCGCAGCCGCCGCCCCGTTCTTTTCATTCCGCATTTTCCATTCTACCGACCATTCCTTTCCGCTACAGGGATGAGAAAGGGGCTTTCTATGGCACGATCTCAAGGTGCGGCGCTCGACCGGAAAAAGCTGATGGCCGATCCGATCATGGTCACCACCATCGTCGTACTCATCACATTTTTAACTCTGTTCATCCTCTACCCGCTGGCGATATTGCTGGTGGATAGTTTCGTGGGCGACGGCAGCTTCGGCTTCGGCATTTTCAAGCGTATCTTCGCCATGCCCACCTTTACAACAGCCATCACCAACACGCTCAAGGTCGGCTTCCTTGTCGGCATCCTCTCGGCGCTGCTGGGGCTGCTGTTCGCCTATGTCGAGGTCTATGTCCGCATGGGTAAATTCGTCGGCGGCCTGTTCAAGGTCGTCTCCATGCTGCCGGTGGTCTCCCCGCCGTTTGTGCTGTCGCTGTCGATGATCATGCTGTTCGGCAAGGCGGGCATCATCACCCGCTTCCTGCTCGGCATCTACGACAACAGCGTTTACGGCTTCTGGGGCATCGCCGTGGTGCAGACGCTCACCTTCTTCCCCGTGTGCTACATGATGCTCAAGGGCCTGCTCAAGAACATCGACCCCTCGCTGGAGGAGGCCGCGCGCGACATGGGCGCGAGCCGCTTCAAGGTCTTTACGAGCGTCACGCTGCCGCTGATGCTGCCGGGCCTCGGCAACGCCTTCCTCGTCACGTTCATCGAATCCATCGCCGACTTTGCCAACCCCATGCTCATCGGCGGCTCGTATGATACGCTGGCGACCACCATCTACCTTCAGATCACCGGCTCCTACGATAAGCCGGGCGCGGCGGCGATGGCGGTGGTGCTGCTGTGCATCACGCTGGCGATGTTCGCCGTGCAGAAGTACTACCTCGAGCGCAGGACCGCCGCAACGCTGACGGGCAAGGCGTCCCGCGGACGCATGCTCATCGAGGACAGGAGCGTCAAGGTCCCGCTGACCGTTCTCTGCGCTCTTGCCGCCGCGTTTGTTATCCTCATGTATATCTGCGTGCCCATCGGCGCGTTCTTCCCCACCTGGGGCTACAAGTTCTTCCCGCTGACGGGCAAGTGGTTCAAGCTCATCTTCACGCGCTATCACGGTCTGCAGGCGTTCTGGGATTCCTTCCGCCTGAGTCTGATCTCCGCGCCCATCACGGCGCTCCTGAGCATGATCATCTCGTACCTCGTCGTCAAGCGGCGCTTTAAGTCCAAGGGCTTTATCGAGGCGGTGTCCATGCTCGCCATGGCGGTGCCCGGCACGGTGCTCGGCGTCGGCTATATCCGCGGTTTTTCGGGCGGACTGTTCCACTCCGGCGTTTTGCAGGGCATCTACGGCACGGGCCTGATCCTCATTATCGTCTTTGTGGTGCGCTCGCTGCCCACCGGCACGCGCAGCGGCATCTCCGCCCTGCGCCAGATCGACAAATCCATTGAGGAATCCGCCTACGACATGGGCGCGGACAGCTTCAAGGTCTTTATGACCGTCACGCTGCCGCTGATCAAGGATTCCTTCCTCTCCGGCCTTGTGACGGCGTTCGTCCGTTCCATCACCGCCATTTCCGCCATCATCCTGCTCGTGACGCCGCAGTTCCTGCTCATCACGGTGCAGATCAACGAGTTTGCCGAAAAGGGCTCCTACAGCCTCGCCTGTGCGTTTGCGACCATCCTGATCGTCATCACCTACGGCGCGGTGCTGCTGATGAACCTGTTCATCAAGCACTTCGGCACCAGCAAGAAACTGAAGGAGGATTAAGCCATGGATAAGATCAAAAAGGGCGTTCGCCTGGACCATATCTCCAAGATCTATCAGGACCCCAAGACCGGAAAGGACTTTTACGCCGTAAAGGACACCTCGCTCACCATCGAGCCCGGCGCATTCGTCACGCTGCTGGGACCCTCCGGCTGCGGAAAAACGACCACGCTGCGTATGATCGCGGGCTTTGAAAGCCCTGACGAGGGCGAGATCTACCTCGGCGACGAGCCGATCAACGCCCTCACGCCCAACAAGCGCGACACCGCGATGGTCTTTCAGTCCTACGCGCTGCTGCCGCATTACAACGTGTTCGATAACGTCGCCTACGGCCTCAAGCTGCGCAAGGTACCCAAGGACGAGATCCGCGAGCGCGTGATGCACATTCTTGAGCTCGTTGAGCTTCAGGGGATGGAGGGGCGCATGACGAACCAGCTCTCCGGCGGCCAGCAGCAGCGCGTGGCGCTGGCACGCGCGCTCGTGATCGAGCCGAGCGTGCTGCTGTTCGACGAGCCGCTTTCCAACCTCGACGCCAAGCTGCGCGTCTCGATGCGAACCGAGATCCGCCGCATCCAGCAGGAGGTCGGCATCACCGCCATCTATGTCACGCACGACCAGAGCGAGGCGATGGCGCTGTCTGACCAGATCATCATCATGAACAAGGGCGTCGTCGCGCAGATCGGCACGCCGCAGGAGATCTACTATCACCCCGTCAATGAGTTCGTTGCCGACTTTATCGGCGAGGCGAATTTCCTGCACGGAAGAATGACCGGAATGGAAGGCGGCCTTGCCGTACTCGACGTGGCGGGCGAGAAGCTTTCCGTTGCCGCGCGCGAGGGCATGAGCGCCGGACAGGACTACACGCTGGTGCTGCGGCCCGAATCCGCGTCGCTTGCCGATGAGGGCGGGCTTCCCTGCAAGGTGGAGCTTTCCTGCTTTATGGGCTCGTACCAGAATTATCACGTCCGCGTGGGCGATACGCTCGTCAAGCTGGCCGAGAGCGACCCGCGCAACAAGCGCATCTACGGCGTGGGCGAGCAGTGCCGCCTGACGTTCGCGCCGGACGCGGTACACGTCCTGTAAACCGCCTGCAAGCCCCGGGGCATTACGCCCCGGGGCTTACTTTTTTTGCGCGGCGCGAGCGCGGGGCGCCGCATGCAAGAATTCGTTGCAAAGTGCGTTTTTTCTTGCTAAAATAAAGAAAAACAAAGGGGAGGGATCGCCGATGCGCCGGAGAGCTGTGCTGCTGTGCGCGCTGATGGGCCTGCTTGCGCTGCTTTCCGGCTGCGCCGGGCGGGACGCGCTCGATGCGTCCGCCTTTGCCCCGGCGGAGAGCGACCGCCTGGTCATCTTCACCTCGCACAAGGAAAACGTGTACAAGCCGATCATTGAGGAATTCGAGCAGCGCACGGGCATCTGGGTCGAGGTGAAAAGCAGCGGCAGCATGACGCTGCTTGAGCAGATCGCCGCGGGCGGCAGCGGCTGCGACCTGATGTTCGGCGGCGGAGCGGACAGCCTGACCGCCTACAGCGATTGCTTCGCTCCCTATGAAAGCGTGAACGCCGCTGCCATCGCGCCGGAGTACGATCTCGGCGGCGGCATATGGACGCCGTTTTCCGCACCCTCGATCGTGCTGGTGTACAACACCAAGCTTGTGCGGCAGAACCTGCCGCAGGGCTGGACGGATCTGCTCGACCCGGGCTGGCGCGGGCGCATCGCCTTCGCCGACCCCTGCGCCTCCGGCTCATCGTATACGGCGCTGTGCGCGCTTCTGCAGGCGAGCGGCGGCGACAGCGGGGAAACGCTGCGCGCCTTTGCGCGCAACCTGCGCTGCAAGACCCTGCCCGACAGCGGCGATGTGATCGCCGCCGTTGCCGACGGCAGCTGCTACATCGGCGTGACGCTGGAGGAAAATGCCCGCAACGCCATCGCCGAGGGGATGGACGTCGCCCTGATCTGCCCGGTGGAGGGTGCGTGCGCGGTGCCTGACGGCGCGGCGGTGGTCAAGGGCTGCGCGCACGAGGAAAATGCCCGGCGCTTCATCGACTTTCTGCTCCTGCCGGAAACGCAGCGCCACCTGAGCGGCGAGATCAGCCGCCGCGGCGTGCGCGCGGATGCGGCGGCGGATACGCTTCTGCCGGAGGTCAAAACGCTGCCCTACGACCTTGAATGGGCGGGCGCGCAGCGCGAGAGCATCCTGCGCGCGTGGCGCGAGCTGTGCGGGGAGGATGCGTCATGAGAGAATGGATCGAGCGGTCGTTCCGCAACCGCATCTTTTCCACTGTGCTGCTCGTGGCGCTCGTGCCGCTGCTGCTGTGCGACGTGCTGATGACGCAGGTGATGATCGCGCGCAGCGAGCGCACGCTGGCGGGCGAGGCGCAGGAGGAGCTTGCGGCGCTCGGCGGCGCGCTGGACGAAGCGCTGCGCCGGAGCGCGCAGACGGCGGAGGAGCTTGCTGCCAGCACCGTGACCCGCAGCGCGCTGCGCCGCGGCGGGAGCGACTCCCGCACGCTTTATCAGCTGCTGCACCGCGACACGGTGGCGCTGCGCGCCTACGCGGATTTCGAGGTATACGGCGCCGGCGGCGCGTGCCTGTATACCACGGCGGCCGAGCGGTCCGCCGCCGCACGCAGCACCGACTGGGGCGTGCTCTGCGCCGCGCGCGAAGCGGGCGGCGCCGTGCTGCGCGCGGAGGAGAACGCGCTGTGCGGCGCGTGCGCCGTGCGCGCGCATGGCGGGGAGACGCTGGGCTACGTGCTCTTCCGCATGGACGGCGCGGGCCTCGGCGCGCTCATTGCGCCGTTGCTGCGCCCGTCGGACGATATCCTGCTGGTCGATCCCACGTGGCGCATGGTGTACAGCTCGCAGTCCGTCCACGCCGATGAAACGCTCGCGCTGCTGCGCACGCAGCTGCTGGGGAACGGACGGCTGAGCGGCGGCAAGGAGGACTGCGGCTACTATCTCTGCGCGGGCGAGACGGGCTTTTCGCTCATTTTGCAGCAGCCGCGCACCTACACCGCCCAGGCGGTGCGCTCGATCTACGTCGTGGCGGGCGCGATGGGCTTTTTGTGCTTTGCGCTGTGCCTTGCCGCGGCGTGGATCCTCAGCCGCCATCTTTCCGAGCCGGTGGGCGAGCTGGACAGCGCCATGCGGCGCGTGGAGGGCGGCGACTATAACGTGCGCATCGAGAGCGCGCGCCGCGATGAGATGGGACGCCTTGCCGCGAGCTTTGACCGCATGACCGACGAGTACCGCCAGAACCTTGCGCGCAGCGTGCAGCGCGAGCGCGAGCTGAACGAAACGCGCCTGCGGATGCTGCAATCGCAGCTCAATCCGCACTTTCTCTATAACACGCTCGACTGCATGAAGTGGCTGGGCGTCACGGGCGGCGTGCCGCAGGTGGCGGAGCTTGCCGCCGACCTCGCCGCGCTCCTGCGCGCGGGCATTTCCGGCAGCGAGCGCATCACGCTGGAGCAGGAGCTGGAGCTGGTGAGCCGCTACCTTGCCATTCAGGAGGTGCGCTTCGGCGACCGCTTTGTCTGCGAGATCGACGTGGAGGACCGCTTTCAGCACTGCGTCGTGCCCAAGCTCATTTTGCAGCCGCTCGTGGAAAACGCCATCATCCACGGCGTGGCGGACAGCGAGGAGGGCTATATCAAGCTCTGGGCGGAGGCGGACGGGGAGGACCTGCTGCTGAAGGTGAGCGACAACGGCGGCGGGATGCCGGATGAGGTGCTGCGCAGCATCGAAAATCACGAGCAGATCCCCGGCGGGCACCTGGGGCTGAACAACGTGGATCGCATCGTGCGCCTTTCCTACGGCGGGGCCTACGGGCTGAGCGCATGGAGGAATGAAGGCGGCGGCAGCTGCGTGCAGCTGCGCCTGCCGATGAAGAAGGGGGAGAAAGAATGCTGAAGGTCCTGATCGTGGACGACGAGACCGTCGTGCGCCGCGGCATCATGCTGGGGGTGGACTGGGCGTCGCTCGGCTGCGCCGTGGTCGGCGAGGCGTCGAACGGGGAGGAGGGGCTTGCCGCCGCCGGGCGCTACAGCCCCAATCTGATCATCACCGATGTGCGCATGCCGCGCATGGACGGCATCGAGATGATGAACGCCCTGCGCGAGCGCGGCTACGCGGGGCATATCATCGTGCTCACGGCGTATAACGACTTTGACTATGCGCGCTCCGCGCTGCGCTACGGCGCGGCGGACTATCTGCTCAAGCCCTTCCGCGATCAGGAGCTGGCCGCGGCCATCGGCCGCGTGCGGCAAAAGGAGGAGGCGTCCTCCGGGCGCGCGGCGCAGAACGACCTGCTGGCGCTGCCCAAGGGCGACAAGAGCAAGTATGTGCTGCAAACGCTTGAGTACATCGCCGGGCACTATGCCGACGCGGACATCAACATCACCACCATTGCCCGCTCCATCGGCATCAGCGAGGGGCACTTGAGCCACATCTTCAAAAAGGAGACGAGCTATACCGCCCTCGGCTACCTGACGCAGTACCGCATCCACATGGCGCGCAGGCTGCTTGCCGACTGCCGCTACAAGGTCTACGAGGTCGCGGCGATGGTGGGCTATCGCGACGTGGCGTACTTCGGCTCCACCTTCAAAAAGCTCACGGGCCTGTCCCCGTCGGAGTATCAGGACCGCTGCCGCTGAAAAAACAGACAAAAATCGGACCGCTGCCGCCGCGCTCTTTGGCAGAGACGATCATTATTTCACAGGATCGTCAGGATAATCGCAGAGTTGTCCCGTTCCGCCGCGCGGCGGCGGACGCTATAATGATAAGTAATAGCAAACTGTGCTATTACTATGATGAATGAAGGAGAAACACCGATGAAAAGAAAGCTCTTAGCGCTGCTTCTTGCCGCTGTGATGGTCCTCTCCCTCGCCGCCTGCGGCGACAAGAAGGATGACACGCAGGACGAGAACCCGCCCGTGGAGGAGACCAAGGACTACTCGGGCTACACCATCCGCATTTACTCCAACTCCAACTCTACCGAGCGCACCACGTGGCTGATCAACGAGGCCAAGGATGCCGGCTTCACCATCTCGATCGACGATAACTCCGTCATCTCCGGCGATACCGCCGCCATCCAGGCCGCCAACGAGAACAAGGACGGCGACATCCTCTTCGGCCTGAACGAGACGCGCTGGAGCCAGGTCGTTGACGGCGTGTACGAAAACCTCAAGCTCGTTGACTGGACGCCGTCCTGGGCGGGCGAGGTCGGCGAGTACGCCTATCCCGGCGCTGCCTACGGCCTTGTCATCCAGAACGTGCTGATGCTCTACCGCACGGATGAGCTGGGCACCAACGGCGAGAAGCTGCACTTCCAGCACTGGGCCGACATCGTTGACTGCGGCTACAGCTGGTATCGCCAGAACAAGGTCGGCGGCACCACCAACGCCAACATCAACTCCGCCATGCTCTATGCCTTTGTCGATCCTGCCTCCCCCGCCGGCGGCGTGTCCATCGACGGCTGGAAGACCCTGTGGAAGTACTGCGCCGACGGCGTCTACTCCTCCGACGACAGCTATAAGTACGGCTTTGACCCCCTGAACAAGGGCGACGTTGCCGTTTCCACCTTCTATTCCTCCTCCCTCTACGGCAAGATCGACGCTGCCGCCGAGAGCTCCGAGAACCCGCTCAAGGGCGCGCTCCAGCCGGAGAACTGGGCGCTTGTTGACATCGACGACGGTACCTACTACATCGCCGAGTACCTCGGCATCCTCGACAAGGCTGGCCGCAGCGAGGAAGAGACTGAGGCTGTCAAGGCGTTTGCCGAGTGGTTCGGCTCTGCCGAGACCCAGGCTGCCTGGGGCGAGGAATTCGACTCCTATCCCTGCAACACCGCCGCCGCCAACATCCTCTATCCCGACGGCATCCCCGCCATCTACACGCTCAAGAACTTTGCTCTGAGCACGGTCGAGGGCACGGATATGACCTATGCCGAGTATGTTGCCGCGCACTCCAGCGAGTGGACCAACATCATGACCAACCTCGGCTTCTACTGGGCGGACGCCTCCGGCGCTGCTGCCGAGCCTGACTGGGACAATCTTGACTGGGCGACCCTGACGCAGGCGAAGGAGTAACCCCTGCCGCACCGTTCCCCGCGAGACGGCTCGAACGGGGAAGGAGCGACCGCACAGAACGCTTGATCCGCAGGGCGGGCCGGCACTGCCGGTCCGCCCTGTCTCTTAATCCCAACAAAAAGGAGAACATCACCTATGATCCGGCTCAACGACATCGTTGTGAAGTTCGGCGACTTCACCGCCCTGCATGGCATCAATGTCCATGTCAAGGAGGGCGAGTTCTTTACCTTCCTCGGACCCTCCGGCTGCGGCAAAACGACGACCCTGCGCACCATCACGGGCTTTATCGAGCCGGCCGGCGGCAGCGTCGTGGTCAAGGACCGCGACATCACCCGCGTTCCCATCGAGGACCGCAGCATCGGCATCGTGTTCCAGAGCTATGCGCTTTTTCCCACGATGACGGTGTATGACAACATCGCCTTCGGCCTGAAGGTCAAGAAGGCGAAAAAGGATGAGATCGACCGCAGGGTGCGCGAGATCGCCCGCAAGGTGGATCTTTCCGACGATCAGCTCAAAAAGGCCGTCTCGCAGCTCTCCGGCGGCCAGCAGCAGCGCGTTGCCATCGCCCGCGCGCTGGTGACGGGACCTGCCATCATCTGCATGGACGAGCCGCTTTCCAACCTTGACGCAAAGCTGCGCGTGCAGCTGCGCAACGAGCTGAAGAAGATGCAGAAGGACTTCGGCATCACCACCATCTACGTCACCCACGATCAGGAGGAGGCGCTGACGCTCTCCGACCGCATCGCGGTGTTCAACAAGGGCTTTATTGAGCAGGTCGGCACGCCCAACGAGGTCTACAACCACTCGCAAACTGAATTTGTCTGCAATTTCATCGGCGATATCAACCGATTGAATGACGATACCGTTGCAGCCCTGAACGCGCGCGGCGCGGGGCTGGACGGGACGAAGCACAACTATATCCGCCTTGAACGGCTGCACGTCAACATTGCCCCGCGCGCGGGCGAGCTGACGATGGACGGCGTGGTGGAGAGCTGTGAATACTATGGACTTTATATCAAGTATTACATCCATGCCGGCTCGCAGAGCCTCAAGGTCATCGAAAAGAACGACGGCGTGAACATCTATGCGCCGGGGCAGCGCGTCAGCGTCGTCATCAACCCGGCCGACGTGATGGCGTATGCGCCGCAGGACGGACAGGAGGCGGAGTGATGGGCGCAGCGCTGGATCAGCGGCGCTTTGACGCCGCATTCGTGGTGCGGATGCTCGGCATCGTGCTCTTTGCCTATTTTTTCTTCGGCTTTATGCTCATGCCGTGCCTGAACACGCTTACAAGCATTTTCAACGCCACCAACGCCGCGGGCGAACGCGACCCGCTGGCAGTCATCCGCTTTTTCTTTGCGGGCAGCATGGGGCGCTATGTGTGGAACTCGCTCAAGCTCGCCATCTGCCTGGTCGTCACGGTCAACGTTGTCGGCGTCTCCATCGTGCTGCTCACGGAGTACTTTGATATCAAGGGCGCAAACATCCTGCGCCTTGGCTATATGACCACGATGATCTATTCCGGCGTCGCGCTGGTCACGGGCTACCTCTTCCTCTATGCGTCCGACGGCATCCTCACAACAGCCCTGGCGGAGGCGTTCCCCCATTTCAACACGAGCTGGTTCTCGGGCTTCAACGCGGTGCTGTTTACCATGACCTTCGCCTGCACGAGCAACCACGCGCTCTTTTTGCGCAACGCCATCCGCGGCATCGACTACAACACCGTGGAGGCTGCGCGCAACATGGGTGCAAAGCCCTTCAAGGTGCTCTGGAAGGTCGTTTTCCCGACGCTTGTGCCTACGATGTTCTCGCTGACGGTCATGACGTTCATCACCGGCCTTTGCGCCATGTCTGCGCCGACCCTGCTGGGCTACGACTCCATCAATCCTGAGATCGTGCGCCTCGCCGGCTCGTCCGCTGCGGACGAATCGTTCCCGCAGGCGCGCGCGGCGCTGCTGTCGATCATCCTGGCGATGTTCACGATCGTGCTGCTGACGGTCCTCTCCGCCTACGAGCGCAAGGGCCACTACCTCTCCGTCTCCAAGACGAAGGCAAAGCTTCAGAAGCAGAAGATCAGCAGCCCCTTCTGGAACGTGCTGGCGCACATCTACGCCTATGTGCTCTTCATCATCTACATGATCCCTGTGGTGATGATCGTGCTCTTCTCGTTCCAGACCTACGGCGCCATCCGCATGAAGAAGCTCGACCTCTCCAACTGGACGCTCGTCAACTTCTTCGGCACGCAGGACTACCAGTACCTCACCTCGCGCGGCACCTACAAGGTGCGCGAGGGGTCGATCTCCGGCCTTTTTGCCAACGAGGCGACGCTCGGCGGCATCAAGATGAGCTTCGCGCTCTCGGTCATCGCCGCGGCGCTGGCATGCCTGATCGTGGTGATCGCCTGCAACTACATCTTCAAAAACCGCAATAAAAAGTCCGGCGTGGTGCTGGAATACTGCCTGCTGTTTCCCTGGCTGCTGCCGACGATCCTGATCTGCTATTCCTACCGCACCTACTTCAATTCTGAAGCGATCTGGTATGTCGGCAACGCGAATCTGTACTTTGCCGAAAACGTGCGCATTCTGATCGTGCTGGCCTACACGGTGGTCAAGCTGCCGTTCTCGCTGCGCATGATCAAAGCGGCGTTCTACGCCATCGACAGCGAGCTGGAGGACGCCGCGCGCAACATGGGCGCAAGCGGCATCACGACCTTCCTGAAGGTCAAGCTGCCCATCATCCTGCCGAGCGTGCTGGCGGTGTTCGCGCTGAACTTCAACGCCCTGTTCACCGAGTACGACATGTCGGCGACCTTTGCCAGCTCCTATGGCACGAGCTACGCCATGGTCATCCAGTCGATGTGCCGCGAGGAGGGGCTGTACGGCTACAACGTCAACGCATCGGGCCGCCGCTGCGCCTCCACGGTGTTCATCATGCTGCTCTCGGGACTGATCCTCTACCTTGTCTACGGCGTGGGCGCGCGGGATCTGGGCGAGCGGCTGGAGGCAAAGGAGCGCCGCAGCCGCCGCATCGCAAGGCTGGCGGGACTGTTCAAAAGGCAGCCTGCCGCTGCTGCGGCAGAGGCGGCGGAGGCAGCGGCCGCTGCTGCGCCTGCCGACGAACCGGGGGAGAAGCTATGATCGACACCATTGTATTTGACATGGGCGGCGTGCTGATCGACTTCGGCGCGGAGCTGTTTTCCGAGCGCCTGCATGTCGGCGGGAAAGGGCGGGAGCTGCTCACGCGCCACCTGCTGCGCACGACCGACTGGGTGCGCCTTGACCGCGGCACCATCACTGAGGAGGAGGTCCTTGCCCACGCCTGCGCGAAGCTGCCGCCGGAGCTGCACGCCGCGGCGGATGATATCGTCAACCGCTGGAACGAGCCGATCGTGCCCATCGAGGGCACGGCGGACGTGGTGCGCGCGCTGAAGGCGCGCGGCTACACGCTGTACCTGCTCTCGAACGCGAGCCATCGCCAGCATGACTACTGGCCGGACATTCCGGGCAGCGAGTGCTTTTCCGGCAAGCTCATTTCGGCGGACGTGCACCTGCTCAAGCCCGAGGCGGCGATCTATCAGGAGCTGTTCCGCAAGTTTTCGCTCCGGCCGGAGCAGTGCTTTTTCATCGATGACTTTCCGCCGAACATCGAGGCGGCGGAGAATGCCGGGATGCAGGGCGTCGTGTTCTATGACGCGCGGCAGCTCGCGGAAGAACTTGAAAATCGCGGGATCCTCTGATCCCGCGATTTTTTTGCGCCCGTATTCCCTTATCCGTGCAGAAGAAGATCCATATAGATGGGGTTATGATCGGAATAGCGGTAGCCCGCATCGACCACGGCGGCGGAGACGGCTTCCACGTTGCCGGAGATCAGGAAGCCGTCCACCGTGACGCGGAAGGTCGTTTCCTCATTGTAGGGTTCGCTTGCCGTGCGGCAGGTGGCGACGGGATGGCCGGGGTCGAACGGCACGACGAGGGAAAGTCCGTCGGGGATCGTCCCCTCGGGGATGGGCTGCGCCCAGGTGTCGTTTTCGCCGCCTGCGACGCCGAAAACTTCGGCGGAATTGCCCAGCAGGTCCTTGTTGAAGTCGCCGCCGGCGACGCAGTAGTTGCCGCTTTCGTATTCCGCCAGCATATCGGCGCAGAGCATCTCAAGCTGCTCGGTCGCAATGGTTCCGTCGGACGTGTAGGCGGAAAGATGCAGGTTATAGAGCACCAGCTCCCTGCCGTTTTCCGTTGGGATGCGGCTGACAGAGTAGCAGCGGTCCAGATCGACAAGCTTCATAAAGCCCGTTTCCACCGGCAGCGAACGGCGCACGGCGGACGAGATCGGATGGCGCGAGAGCGTTACGATGCCGGACCGGTTCGCTCCGTGAGGATTGACGAGAGGGTAGAAGAGGTACGGGCTGTCATAGTTCTGCGCAAATACCTCGTCGAATTCGCAGCCCTCCATCGCATCGCTGAGATAAGCGTCCTCTGCGATGTGCCAGCTGCGCGTGCCGTCGATATCGACCTCCTGAAAAAGCGCGAAGTCGGGCGAGAGGTCCTTGACGAGCGAGACCTCGCCGCGCATGTTCTCATCGACGGCCTGCCTGCTGCGGGCGCGGCTCTCCTTGCCGCCGTCCATGAAGAAGCTGTAATCGTCGCTGTACGCGCCGAAGCCGACGTTTGCCGACGAGACGCGGTAGACCGTCTCCGTTTCCACCGCGCCCTCCATCGGCGCAGCGGCTGCGGCGGAGCAGCGTGCAGCGCTGAGCGGCTGCCGATCCTCCACGCGGTAGTAGGCGGTAAAAACATAAATAACGTAGGCCAGCACGATCAGAATGAGCGCCAGCAGCACATAGAGCGCGATCTTGAGCGGTTTTTTCATAGAGAAGGCTCCCTTCAGAACAAGCAGATATTCTGCCTATATTCTGCCACAGCGCGCGCGGAAAAGCAAGGCAAAAAGCGGTTGACGCTGCGCGGCAAAAAGGCTATACTGAAACTGTATCACTGTCTCTGTGCAGCGCATCCGCGCTGCACAGTCACCACTTTCCCCGCTGCGCATACGATGGAGAAGTAACGTGCTTTGTGGGAGGGGAAACGATGTGTGAACTGTTCGTGGAGGGCGGGGAGCGCCTGCGCGGGGAGCTGACGATACAGGGCTCGAAGAACAGCGTGCTGCCGATCCTGGCGGCGACGCTTCTGTGCGCAGATACCTGCCATATCGAAAACTGCCCGCACCTGCGGGACGTGGAGGCGAGCATTGCCATTCTGCGCCACCTCGGCTGCTGCACGCACTGGGAGGGCGGCGCGCTCGTGGTGGACACGGCGCGCATGGACCGCTCCGCCGTGCCGGATGCGCTGATGCGCGAGATGCGCTCGTCGGTCATCTTCCTCGGCGCGATCCTGGCGCGCTGCGGCAGCGCGACGATCTGCTATCCCGGCGGCTGCGAGCTGGGGCCGCGGCCGATCGACCTGCACCTTGCCGCCCTGCGCGCGCTGGGGGCAGAGATCGCTGAGACCGGCGGGGAGCTGCGCTGCTGCGGCAGCGCGCTGCGCGGGGCGGATATCTACCTGTCCGTTCCCAGCGTGGGCGCAACGGAGAATGCCATTCTCTGCGCCTGCGGCGCGGAGGGGATCACGACGGTCTACAATGCCGCGCGCGAGCCGGAGATCGTCGATTTGCAGAATTTTATCAACGCCATGGGCGGCAATGTGCGCGGTGCGGGCGGCTCGATCATCACGGTCGAGGGCGGGCGTGCGCTGCGCGGCGGGTCGTACCGCATCATTGCCGACCGCATCGTGGGGGCGACCTATCTCTGCGCCGCCGCCTGCTGCGGCGGCGAGGTGCGTCTGCGCGGCGTGGATCCGCGCTCGCTTTCCACCGTTTCCGGCGCGCTGCGCGAGGCGGGCTGCACCGTGGAGAGCGGTGAGAACGAGGTCTTTCTCCGGAGCGGCGGCGATCTCAAGTCCATCCGCCCCGTGCGCACCGCGCCCTATCCCGGCTTTCCGACGGATGCGCAGCCGGTGCTGATGGCGGCGCTGCTCAAGAGCGAGGGCAGCACCGTGTTCGTGGAAAATATTTTTGAAAACCGCTACCGCCATGTTGACGAGCTTGCGCGCATGGGCGCGGAGATCCGCGTGGCAGGGCGTGTGGCGGTCGTGACCGGCAGGGAGCGCCTGCACGGCGCGCGCGTCAAATGCACCGACCTGCGCGCGGGCGCGGCGCTGGTGCTGGCGGGCCTGCAGGCCGAGGGGCTCACGCGCATCTCGCGCGTGGAGCATATCGACCGCGGCTATGAGAGCATCGAGCGCGACCTTTGCGCGCTGGGCGCGCGCATCCGGCGGGAAAAGGATACATAAAAGAGGAACGGAACGACCATGACGGCAAGGCGCAGGAACAAAAGACGCAGGCGGGGAAGAGCTTCTTTCCCGCTCAGACTGCTTTGCCTTGCGGTCGTGCTGGCTGCCGCTGCCGGCGCGCTGACGATGTTTTTCCGCACCGGCGTGATCGTGGTGGAGGGCAACGAGCGCTACAGCAAGGAGCAGGTCATTGCCGCCGCGGGCGTGCAGCAGGGCGACAATCTGGTGCTGCTGAACAAGTACAAGGTCAAGCAGGCGGTGTTCGACGCGCTGCCTTATGTGGAGACCGTCGCCATCAGCCGCAAGTATCCCGACGCGCTCATCCTGACGGTGACGGAGTGCTCGGCGGCCGCCGCCCTGCCGGGCGAGGGCGGCGTGTGGCTGATGAGCAGCGCGGGCAAGCTGCTGGAAAAGACTGCCGGCGTGCCGGAGGGCACGGCGGAGGTCACGGGCTGCTCGCTTTCCGAGCCTGCGGCCGGCAAAGCTGCCGCCTTTGCCGAGGAGGACTCCTATAAGCTCGAACGGCTGCTGGAGCTGCTGCGGGAGGCGGAGGGCAGGAGCCTGCTGGCTCATATCGGCACGATCGACCTCGGCGACGGCGCGCACATCACCTTCACCTACCAGGACCGCTTTACCGTCAAGCTCCCCTGGGACGCCGACATGGACCGCTCGCTGCGCGCGGTGCAGAAGGTGGTGGACGAGCGGCTGGAGTCGAACGAGCGGGGCGAGATCAACCTGATGAATCTGACGGCGGAGGGGCGCGCCTACTTTATTCCGGAGGGCTGAGGAAAACGCAAAAAAGTTTCCGGAATTGGCGGATAGCTATTGACCCGGCGGGAAAAGCGTAATACAATGAACAGGATAGTAAACACCTGATTTTGTGGTGCTTGCAGCCGCAGGCGCCTTGCCTATACAACAGATTGCAGGAGGAACCGACATGGCATTCGGATTGGAGACCGGCCCTGAGAACGTAGTCAAGATCAAGGTCATCGGCGTTGGCGGCGGCGGCAACAACGTGGTCAACCGCATGGTGCGCTCCGGCGCGCGCGGCGTGGATTTTGTCGCAGTCAACACGGACAAGCAGGCGCTCAACGTGTCTGCCGCCACCTATAAGATCCAGATCGGCGAAAAGCTGACGCACGGCCAGGGCGCAGGCTCCGACCCCGAGGTCGGCCGCAAGAGCGCCGAGGAGAGCCGCAACCAGATCGCCAAGGCGCTCGAGGATACCGATATGGTGTTCATCACCGCCGGCATGGG
>DHMW01000044.1:0-2478 GCA_002405995.1 Oscillospiraceae bacterium UBA4632 | reverse complement strand
GGCGGCGGCACCGGCACGGGCGGAGCGCCCATCGTCGCCGAGATCGCGCGTGAGGCCGGCATCCTGACCGTCGGCGTCGTGACCAAGCCCTTCGGCTTTGAGGGCCGCCGCCGCATGATGCAGGCGGAGGCGGGCATCGAGGAGCTCAAGACCAAGGTCGATTCCCTCGTCATCATTCCGAACGAGCGCCTCAAGCACGCGACGGATCAGAAGATCACCTTTGCCAACGCCTTCGAGATCGCGGACGACGTGCTGCGCCAGGCGGTGCAGAGCATTTCCGACCTCATCCGCGACACGGGCTTCATCAATCTCGACTTTGCCGACGTGACCGCTATCATGAAGGACGCGGGTCTTGCCCACATGGGCGTCGGCCGCGCCGCAGGCAAGAACAAGGCCGAGGAGGCTGCGCGCATGGCCATTTCGTCCCCGCTGCTGGAGACCTCCATCAACGGCGCGCACGGCGTGCTCATCAACGTCACGGGCTCGATGGACATCGGGCTCGACGAGGTCGAGCAGGCGGCGTCGCTCGTGCAGGAGGCTGTCCATCCCGATGCGCTCACCATCTTCGGCGCCACGTTCGACGAGACGCTCGACGACGAGATCCGCGTCACCGTCATCGCAACGGGCTTCGACAAGGCGCCCGGCGCGATCGATTTCGGCAAGGACAAGCAGGACGCGCAGGCGCCCGCCGCGCAGAGCGGCATCGCTCCGCTCGACTTTGACAGGGACAAGGCGGAGGAAGCGGCGAAGCACGAGGAGGAGCCTGACCCGTTTGACGATATCTTCAAAATTTTCAACCGCGAAAAATAAGAAAAGCTTTCCGGAATTCCGCAGACTTTGGTCTGCGGAATTTTTTTGTCCCGCCGCCGCGGCAAATGGAAAAAGCGCGATGCCAGCGCATCAAGATTTTGCACCTTTTAATTTTGCCCAAAGCGCAGAAAGTAAATGCGCCGGGCGCGAAAAAAGAAAAAACAGAAAGAAAAAGCCGCCCGGACCACCGGAGCGCACGGTCTTGCCGTGCCTCCGGAATTTTCAGAAGGGGTGAGAGAATGAATGGAACGCAAGGTGCAGCGGGGCGCGCGGCCGCCCTTGTCCTGGGATTTTTTGCCGCCGCCATTCTCGCCGCGCCGCGCGCGGCTGCGGCGGAGAGGACGGTGCGCGAGCTGGTGCCGATGGGAGAAACGGTCGGTGTAAAGCTTTTTTCCGACGGCGTGCTTGTGATCGGCTTCTCCGACGACGACAGCGCCGCGAAGCGGTGCGGGCTTAAGGAGGGCGATCTCGTCACCGCGCTGGACGGAGCGGAGGTGGACACGATCGAGCAGATGCAGGCGTTTTTTGCCGAAAACGGCGAAAAGGAAACGGTGCTGACCGTCAGGCGCGGTAATCGGACGCTGACGCTGCACGCTGTGCCGCAGAGGGACAGCAGCGGCGTCTGCCGCCTGGGTGCGTGGGTGCGCGACAGCATGGCGGGCATCGGGACGATGACCTTCTATGATCCGCAGAGCGGGATCTTCGGCGCGCTGGGGCACGGCGTGACCGACGTGGACACGGGCAGGCTGCTGCCGCTGGATCACGGCAGCATTATGGATGCGTCCGTTAAGGCGGTGAAAAAGGGCGAGCGCGCCGCGCCGGGCGAGCTGAAGGGAGAGTTTGACCTGACGCGCGACTGCGGCACGCTCTACGCCAACACGGACCGCGGCCTGTTCGGCACGCTTGCGCGCGAGGATGCAGAAGCGATCACGCGCAGCGCGCTGCCGGTGGGGGAAAAAGAAGCGGTCCACACGGGACCGGCTGTGATCCTTGCAACGGTGCAGGGCGGCGAAGCGCGCGAATACGGCATTGAGATCGAAAGGATCTGCTCGCTCAGCGGCGATACGCGAAACTTCCTGCTGCGCGTGACGGACGGGGCGCTGCTGGCGCAGACCGGCGGCATCGTGCAGGGCATGAGCGGCAGCGCGGTGATCCAGGACGGAAAGCTCGTTGGCGCGGTGACGCATGTGCTCGTGGACGACCCGACAAAAGGATACGGCATTTTTATTGAAAATATGCTGGACGCGGGCGGCCTGCCGGCTTCGGCTGCCGCAGGCGCGGAAAAAAGTGCGGCAGAGTTGACATAATTGTTGAAAAGTACCATATTCGACACGTTTCGACAGAAAGATATTGTCAGAATCGACGGTTTTCTATTGAAAATGCTGTCCAAATGTGGTAGCTTATGGTCAAGGCAAGACAAGATATGGGGATTTTGCCGCGAGACCGCCCCGCGGGGCGGCGCGCAAACTAAACGTGTGAAAAGAGGACGGGAAAGATCATGGACAACAGGTGTACGGTCGTTTTGGCGGATGCGAACGAGGAGTTCCGGTCCGCTCTGCAGCAGGTGATCGGGCAGACGGAGGATTTTGCCGTGGCGGGGAGCACCGGCGACGGGATGACGGCATGGCAGCTCCTGTCGGAGCGCAGGCCGCAGCTGCTCGTCGCGGA
>DHMW01000069.1:580-2521 GCA_002405995.1 Oscillospiraceae bacterium UBA4632 | reverse complement strand
GCAGCTCGCGGGCCTCTTCGTCGGTCTGCGCGGTGGTGCAGATGACGATGTCCATGCCGCGGATCTTGTCGATCTTGTCGTACTCGATCTCGGGGAAGATCAGCTGCTCCTTGATGCCGAGGGCATAGTTGCCGCGGCCGTCGAAGGCGTTCGCGCTGATGCCGCGGAAGTCGCGGACACGGGGAAGCGCCACGTTAAAGAGACGATCGAGGAACTCCCACATCTTATCGCCGCGGAGGGTGACCTTCGCGCCGACGGGCATACCTTCACGCAGCTTGAAGTTCGCAACGGACTTCTTGGCGTTGGTGATGATGGCCTTCTGGCCGGTGATGGTGGAGAGGTCACGGACGACGGCCTCGAGGACCTTCGCATTCTCGCGCGCCTCGCCGCAGCCGACGTTGACGACGACCTTCTCGATCTTGGGGACCTGCATGGTGGAGGTGTAGCCGAACTTCTTAAAGAGAGCGGGCGCCACTTCCGCAACGTACTTGTCTTTCAGTCTTGCCATAGTGTTACGACTCTCCTTTCTTACAGCTCAGCGCCGCACTTCTTGCAGACGCGGGTCTTCTTGCCGCCCTCGACCTTGTGGGCGACGCGGGTGCCCTTGCCGCACTTGGGGCAGACCACCTGGACCTTGGAGGCATACAGAGCCGCTTCGCGCTCCACGATGCCGCCGGTCTCGCCCTGCTTGCGGGGCTTGATGTGGCAGGTCACCTTGTTGATGCCCTCGACCACGACCTTGGCTTCGCTGGGAACGGTGCCGAGCACCTTGCCCTGCTTGCCCTTGTCCTTGCCGGACAGGACGATAACGGTATCGCCCTTTTTCACATTCATAGCCATTTCTTCAAGCCCTCCTTACACAACTTCGGGAGCGAGGGACAGGATCTTCATGTAATCCTTGTCGCGCAGCTCACGGGCGACGGGCCCAAAGATACGGGTGCCGCGGGGATTCTTGTCGTCCTTGATGAGGACGGCAGCGTTCTCGTCAAAGCGGACATAGGTGCCGTCGTTGCGGCGGACGCCCTTGGCGCTGCGGACGATAACGGCCTTGACGACCTCGCCCTTCTTGACCGTGCCGCCGGGGGTAGCCTTACGGACAGAGGCAACGATCACGTCGCCGATGTTGCCGTACTTACGGCTGGAGCCGCCGAGCACACGGATGCACTTGATTTCCTTGGCACCGGTATTATCGGCAACCTTGAGGAAACTCTCTTGCTGAATCATACTTCCGGTACCTCCTTACTTAGCCTTTTCGACGATCTCGACCACGCGCCAGCGCTTGTCCTTGGACAGGGGGCGGGTCTCCATCACCTTAACGGTATCGCCGATACCGCATTCGTTGTTCTCATCGTGGGCCTTGAGCTTATAGGTGCGGCCGACGATCTTCTTGTACAGGGGGTGAGCGACGCGGTCGGCGATGGCGACGACGACGGTCTTATCCATCTTGTCGGAGACGACCTTGCCCACGCGGACCTTACGGGAGGAAATTCTCTTCTCTTCCATGTTACTTCTCCTCCTTTTCACGGATCATGGTTTTGACTCGGGCAATATCACGCTTGGTCTCAACGAGCTTCTGAGGATTGTCAAGCTGATTGGTCGCGTGCTGCATACGCAGGAAAAACAGATCCTTCTTCAGGGCGTCGAGCTTCTCATTGAGCTGAGCGACGCTCATTGCACGAACTTCACTTGCCTTCATCTTCATTCACCTACTTCCTGGGTCTCGGTGTCCTCGCGCTTGACGACCTTCGTCTTGATGGGCAGCTTGTGGCTGGCCAGACGGAGCGCCTCGCGGGCGACATCTTCGGGGACGCCGGCGATCTCAAACATGACACGGCCGGGCTTAACAACGGCAACCCAATACTCAGGGGAGCCCTTACCGGAACCCATACGGGTCTCAGCCGGCTTCTGAGTGACGGGCTTATCGGGGAAGATCTTGATCCA
>DHMW01000069.1:301-427 GCA_002405995.1 Oscillospiraceae bacterium UBA4632 | reverse complement strand
CCGAATTCACCGTAGGTGACGGTGTTGCCGCGCATGGCCTTACCGGTCATACGGCCGCGCTGCACGCGACGATACTTTACTCTCTTCGGCAGAAGCATTAGTGAGCCCCTCCTTCCTTATTCTCTG
>DHMW01000069.1:0-150 GCA_002405995.1 Oscillospiraceae bacterium UBA4632 | reverse complement strand
CGGCGGGGACGACGGTCGCCGTCACGACGGGGACGGCGCTCGCGGCGCTCCTCGTAAGGCTTGGTGGTATCCAGCGTGCGGGGAGTGGTGCGCAGGGTCTGGGTGAGGACCTCGCCCTTGTAGATCCAGACCTTGACGCCGATGCGGCCG
>DHMW01000018.1:1864-2564 GCA_002405995.1 Oscillospiraceae bacterium UBA4632 | reverse complement strand
GCAGCTCGCGGGCCTCTTCGTCGCTCTGCGCAGTCGTGCAGATGACGACGTCCATGCCGCGGATCTTGTCGATCTTGTCATACTCGATCTCGGGGAAGATCAGCTGTTCCTTGATGCCCAGGGCATAGTTGCCGCGGCCGTCGAAGGCGTTGGCGCTGATGCCGCGGAAGTCACGGACGCGGGGAAGCGCCACGTTGAACAGGCGGTCGAGGAATTCCCACATCTTGTCGCCGCGGAGGGTGACCTTCGCGCCGATGGGCATGCCCTCGCGAAGCTTGAAGTTCGCGATGTTCTTGCGGGACTTGGTGATGATCGCCTTCTGACCGGTGATGGCAGTCAGGTCGCGGACGACAGCGTCGAGGACCTTCGCGTTCTCCTTCGCCTCGCCGCAGCCGACGTTGACGACGACCTTCTCGATCTTGGGGATCTGCATGGTGGACTTGTAACCGAACTTCTTGTAGAGAGCGGGTGCCACTTCTGCCTTATACTGTTCCTTCAGTCTTGCCATTGTGTACTACTCTCCTTTCCTTAAAGCTCGGCGCCGCAGTGCTTGCACACGCGGGACTTCTTGCCGTTTTCGATCTTGTGCGCAACGCGGGTAGCCTTGCTGCACTTGGGGCAGACGACCTGCACCTTGGAGGCGTACATCGCAGCCTCACGCTGCACGATGCCGCCGCTCTCGCCCTGCTTGCGGGGCTTG
>DHMW01000018.1:1326-1709 GCA_002405995.1 Oscillospiraceae bacterium UBA4632 | reverse complement strand
TTCACATTCATAGCCATTCTTCAAGCCCTCCTTAGACAACTTCCGGAGCGAGGGAGAGGATCTTCAGGAAGTCCTTCTCACGCAGCTCACGAGCGACGGGCCCAAAGATACGGGTGCCGCTGGGGTTCTTGTCGTCCTTGATCAGGACCGCAGCATTCTCGTCGAAGCGGACATAGGTGCCGTCCTCGCGGCGGACGCCCTTGGCGGAGCGGACGATCACGGCCTTGACGACCTCGCCCTTCTTGACCTGGCCGCCGGGGGCAGCCTTGCGCACGGAAGCGACGATCACATCGCCGATGTTGCCGTACTTGCGGCCGGAGCCACCGAGAACGCGGATGCACTTGATTTCCTTGGCACCGGTGTTATCGGCGACCTTCAGAAAA
>DHMW01000018.1:212-1189 GCA_002405995.1 Oscillospiraceae bacterium UBA4632 | reverse complement strand
AGGGGGCGGGTCTCCATCACCTTGACGGTATCGCCGATACCGCACTCGTTGTTTTCATCGTGCGCCTTGAGCTTGTAGGTGCGGGCGACGATCTTCTTGTACAGGGGATGCGCCACGCGGTCAGCGATCGCAACGACGACGGTCTTGTCCATCTTGTCGGAAACGACCTTGCCAACGCGGACCTTGCGGGAGGAAATTCTCTTCTCTTCCATCTTACTTCTCCTCCTTCTCACGGATCATGGTTTTGACTCGGGCAATGTCACGCTTGGTCTGGACGAGCTTCTGGGGGTTATCCAGCTGATTCGTCGCGTGCTGCATACGCAGCATGAACAGGTCCTTCTTCAGGGCGTCGAGCTTGGTGTTCAGCTCCTCAACGCTCATGGCACGAACTTCACTTGCCTTCATCTCATTCACCTACTTCCTGGGTCTCGGTCTCACGCTTGACGATCTTCGTCTTGATGGGCAGCTTGTGGCTGGCCAGACGGAGCGCTTCGCGCGCGATCTCATCGGAAACGCCGGCGATCTCAAACATGATGCGGCCGGGCTTGACAACTGCCACCCAATACTCGGGCGAACCTTTACCGGAACCCATACGGGTCTCGGCAGGCTGCTTGGTAACGGGCTTATCGGGGAAGATCTTGATCCAGACCTGGCCGCCGCGCTTGGTGTAGCGGGTCATGGCAACACGCGCTGCTTCGATCTGGTTGCTGGTGATCCACGCGGGCTCGGTGGCCTGGAGGCCGTACTCACCATAAGTAATGGTGTTGCCGCGGGTCGCCTTACCGGTCATGCGGCCACGCTGAACGCGGCGGTATTTCACTCTCTTGGGCAGGAGCATTACTGTGCGCCTCCTTCCTTATTCTCAGCCGGCTTGCGGTTGAAGCCGCCCTGGGGGCGATCGCCCTGGGGACGATTGCCGCCGCGGTTGAAGCCGCCTTCACGGCGCTGGAAGCCGCCCTGGCCGTCACGGCGGGGAC
>DHMW01000018.1:0-173 GCA_002405995.1 Oscillospiraceae bacterium UBA4632 | reverse complement strand
CGGCGGGGACGACGGTCGCCGTCGCGGCGAGGACGACGCTCGCGGCGCTCCTCGTAGGGCTTGGTGGTGTCCAGCGTGCGCGGGGTGGTGCGCAGCGTCTGGGTGAGGACCTCGCCCTTATAGATCCAGACCTTCACGCCGATGCGGCCAAACGTGGTCGCAGCCTCGGCAAA
>DHMW01000131.1:9027-9930 GCA_002405995.1 Oscillospiraceae bacterium UBA4632 | reverse complement strand
TCTGCGGCGTCATACTGCGTATTTCTTTCGATCTGCTTGGCAGCATCCTGATACTTCTTACCTCTAAACATTGTTCACACCCTCCTTACTCTTCGACGACAACGCCCATGGAGCGTGCAGTGCCGGCGATCATGCTCATCGCAGACTCGAGAGAGCCGGCGTTGAGGTCGCGCATCTTCATCTCGGCGATCTTCTGGACAGAAGCCTTGGAGATCGTGGCGACCTTCGTCTTGTTGGGGACGCCGGAGCCGGACTCGATGTTGCATTCCTTCTTGATGAGGACCGCAGCAGGAGGAGTCTTGGTGATGAAGGAGAAGGAACGGTCGGCATACACCGTGATGACGACGGGGATGATAAGGCCCATGTCATTCTTGGTGCGCTCGTTGAATTCCTTGGTGAACGCAGCGATGTTGACGCCGTGCTGACCGAGCGCGGGGCCAACGGGGGGTGCGGGAGTTGCTTTGCCTGCAGGAATCTGCAGCTTGACGTAACCGGTGATCTTCTGTGCCATGAGAGGCACCTCCTTAATATTGATGTGGTAACGGCCGGCGGTTCCGGCCGCCCTTGGCGAGACGCACAGCGTCTCTCCCACGTTTGCCGCGATCGCGGCTCATCGCTCTTGGCGGTGATTACGGTTCCACCACCTCGACCTGATCGAGCTCCAGCTCGACCGGCGTCTCGCGTCCGAACATGGACACGACCACGCACACCTTGTTCTTCTCTGCATCGATCTCTTCGACCGTGCCGAGGAAGGACGAAAGCGGGCCGTCGGTGATCTTGACCTGATCGCCGACATTGTAGCGCACGACGATCTCGCGCCGCTCCATGCCGAGGGCCAGGACTTCCTCCTCCGTGAGGGGGATGGGGTCGTTGTTCGCGCTGCCGACAAAGCCGGTCACGCCG
>DHMW01000131.1:0-8943 GCA_002405995.1 Oscillospiraceae bacterium UBA4632 | reverse complement strand
GTCGTCCGTCATGATCATCTTGATGAGCACGTAACCTGGAAAGACCTTGCGCTCGACCTCCTTCATCTCGCCCGAGTCGGTCACTTCCGTGACAGTCTCCAGCGGGATCTGGATGTCGAGGATCATATCCTCCAGATGGCGGTTGGCGACGAACTTCTCGATGGCGGTCTTGACTGCGTTTTCATAGCCGGAGTAGGTATGCGCAACATACCACTTAGCGTTATCAGCCATGACTGCTCTCCTGTCAGCCCGCGAGACCGATCAGCAGATGCACTGCGGATACGGCGACATAGTCGAAGATCCAGATGCACGCGCCGACGACAAGGGAGCACAGCAGCACGGTGCCGGTGTTCTTCGCGGTGGCGGCGGGCGCAGGCCATACGACCTTCTTCAGTTCGCTTCTCATTTCACGGAACCATTTGGTTCTGTCCTTTTTCTTTTCTTCTGCCATGTTTCAAACAACCTTTCCTGATTACTTGGTCTCGGTGTGGACGGTGTGCTTCTTGCAGAAGGGGCAGTACTTGTTCAGCTCGAGCTTGTCCGGGGTGTTCTTCTTGTTCTTCATCGTGTTGTAGTTTCTCTGCTTGCACTCGTTGCATCTGAGCGTGATCTTAATGCGCATCTAACGGCACCTCCTTATTTACTCAGCCCCGCTTACCGCAGGCGGCGCGGAACTGGCGATTGCCTCCCTGCTCTTGAATTTGAGCGTCCTCCTCCCCGCGCGCCGAGAAGCAAAAGCGCGCAAAAAGAAAGCCCTCTTTCACAGGTAAGTAAAATAGTACCACACGGCAAGTCCGCCGTCAAGCACAAAATGCTTGAAAAATGAGATTTTTTTTGTATAATGGGGTCACTACGAATTTTGAGAGGGTTTTTGTATGAAGATCATGGCAATCGACTACGGCGACGCGCATACCGGCGTCGCCATCTCTGACCGCACGCTGACGCTCACCGGCTTTTCGGCCGTCATCACCGCCTACCGCCCCGAGGCAGTCATTGAAAAGCTGCTGCCGCTGGTCTCCGAGCATGAGGTGGGTGAGCTGGTGCTCGGCCATCCGCTCAACATGGACGGCACGCGCGGTCCCCGCGCGGAAAAGGCGGAGCGCTTTGCGGAAATGCTGCGCGAGGCATCCTCCCTGCCCGTCACCCTCTGGGACGAGCGGCGCACGACCGTGGACGCGCACAATATCCTGCTGAACAACGGCAAGCGTGCCAAGGAGCGCAAGAAAACCGTGGATGCCGTGGCGGCGAGCCTGATGCTGGAGGGTTACCTGACATTCAAAAAACGGCAGGGCTGACGGTGCTTTGCGACGCAAGGCGCAGGAACCGGAAAACGGGGGTTCTCTTCTCGAAGAGGACCCCCGTTCCATTTCCACACGGTGCGGAAAACGCTCATAAAAGTTTTACTTTTTAAGCTTTTTCATGGTATCCATAATGATATTCTGCTTCAGCAGCAAGCTGACCGCCACATACACTACGCAGCCCGCCGCGCCCGTCAGGCCGCACTTGACGACAAGCATCAGCTTGCTGTCGTCCGCCGTGACGAGCAGCGCGTGCCCGCCGTAAAGCACGGCTGCCATCGCCGCCGTGGCGGCAAGCCCCTTGAAAAGCGGGACAAGGCGCACGATCCCCGTGCCGCGGAAAAGCTGTACGGTCATGGCAAGCGCTCCGACGGTCAGCGCCAGCGACGTGGCCGCCGCAACGCCGGTGTCGGTATAGAACACGCGGTTCAAAACAATGTTCACCGCCAGCACGCCGAGGTTGATCAGCAGCGGCACGAGCGTCTTTTTCATCGCGTAGTACGCCTTGTTCAGAAGATCCAGCACAGCGAACGCGCTCATGCCCAGCGCGTAGCGGGCGAAGATGCTGCCCGTCATCGCTGTGGACTCGGCGGTAAAGCTGCCGCTTTCAAAGATGACGCGGATGATATCCGTGCCGAAGGCGCACATCATCGCGCACACAGGAAAGATGAACAGCAGCGTATTCTCCGTCACGCTCCAGATGTAGCCGAGATAGCCCCTCGCATCCTCCTTTGTAAACTCGCGGTTGAAGCGCGGGAACATGACCGCGCTGATGCTGTAGAGCACCGTGGTCGTAAGCGGGGTGAAAAGCTTGTCGGCATAGTAGAAGGCGCTGACGGCGCTGTCGTTGAAAGCGGTGGCGGTCGCCGTGTCGATGAGGTAGCAGAAAAGGAACACTGAGGTCGTGAGCACCGTGACGAGCGCCGTTTTGAAATAGGTGCCGATATAGTCTGCCCTGCGGTCGAGCATCGGGCGGTAAAAATAGCGCTCCTTCCTCGCATACGGGAGGCTCATGGCGAGCTGCAGGAGCCACGCGCACGAGCTGGCGATCACCACGCCGCCGATGCCCCACCTTGCGCCCAGCGTGAGCAGGAATACGGCAAGGAAGGCGTTATAGGGAATGCTCATGCTGCCCTGCAACTCATAGTGGTCGGTCGCCTGAAAGATGGCGACGTTCAGATACGCCGCCGCCACGACCGGCAGTGCGCACGCCATGATGCGGATATAGCCGGCAAGGCGCGGCAGCTGCGATGCGTCAAGATCCCAGATCGCACCGACAAGCGGCGTGGAGGCGAAGATCTGCCATAAAACGACCGCGCCGAGCGCGCCGAGCAGCGTGACGGTCATCAGGTTGTTGGCAGCCCTTTCGCCGCGTCTGCGGTCGGCGGCGAATTCCTTGGTCAGGATCGGCACCGCCGCAATGCACAGCGCATAGCACATTGTTGTAAAGAGATAGAGCGTTGAGTTATAGGCCGCGGTGTACAGATCCGCGTCGATGCCGGTGCCGAAGATGTTCGCCTGCATCATCTCGCGCACAACGCCGAGAAGCTTGGCGAACAGCGTCAGCAAAAAAACAAGGCTGATCGCGCCCGCCGTGCGAACGCCGGAGCTTTCCTTATTTTTCCCGTTCTTCTGCGGGTCCTGCATGGTATGTTCCCTCGATTCCTCCATGATCGCACAGATCATTTTCTCGTTCGTGTCAAGCTTGCGCGAAAGCTCGGCCATGTGCGCTTCCACACGCCGCACCTGCTCGCCGCCCGTTTTGAGCACGCGCTCGGCCTCAGGCTCGAACAGCTCCGCCGTAAAGCCCTCCCGTGTGCTCAGCTTGTCAAGCCCCACGGAGTTCAGGAACGCCGTGCACTTGGGGTCATACGAAATGCCGATGAGCGGCACGCCCATGATGGCGGCGTAGATGAGCGAATGCAGGCGCACGCCGACGAGCAGGTCCATGTTGCCGATGATGGAGAGCATATCCTCGGAGAGATATTTTTCGTTCAGGCAGACCGCCGTATCGTCCGGCAGCTGCGCGGCAATATGGCGGCAGACCTCGCCGTCCTCCTCATAGTGGAACGGGATGAGCACCGACTGGGCGTTGTACTTCTCCTTCAGCCAGCGGATGGACCTGAGTATCTCGGCAACAAAGCGGCTGTCGCGGTCCTTTTCGCGGATCGCCCAGCCAACGGTCAGCCGTCCGCCGAGCGAGACGCCCGCCTTTTGCAGGATCTGTGCGCCGACGCCGCTGTCGGGCTTTTTCATGCGGATGACGGGGTCGGCTGTAATGACGGCCCTGCCGCGCGCGATGCCGATCTCCTCCAGCAGCGCCGCCGAGCGTTCGTCGCGCACGACGATGCCGTCCACCCTGCGCAGGACCTTTGCCGCAGCGCGGCGGTTGCCCGGCCGGTCGATCGGACCGATACCCTGCGAATAGATGAACACCTTTTTGCGGAAAAGCAGCGCGCAGCGGATGATGGCAAGGTAGTAGTGCAGGCTCTTGCTGCTCGTCACGTCCTGCAAAAGGCTGCCGCCGCCGGAGATCAGCATGTCGCACTTTTTCACCGCGCGCAGGATCGCCATCGGCGACATACGGTCCACCGCCTCCACGCCGTATTTTTCGCGCGTAGAGTCAGGGTTGTGCGAAAGCACCGTGAGCGAGCAGCCGGGGATATGCTCGCGCAGCGAGGTGACAAGCGTGCGCAGGATGGACTCGTCGCCGATGTTGTCAAAGCCGTAATAGCCGGAGATCAGGATGTTATACATCGTCCACCCCGCAGATCCTGCGCACCAGGCGGTAGATCAGCTCCGCAAGGAGCATGACGGCAAGGCCGATGAGCAGTCCGAAGAGAGCGCCCCAGCCGGTGCGCAGCAGGCTGAGCAGAAACGGCGTGCGGATATGCAGGAACGTGTTGACCACGCTCACAAGCCCGATACTCATGCCCATACCGAACACCATCGGCAGAAATCTCATCCCACGGCGCAGCGACCAGATGAAAAGCATCAGCATCGGCCAGCCGATGAGCATCTCCTTCGTGCGCGGGCGCGCGATGAGCGTATTTTCCAGGAAATTGCGGAAAGCAAGCTCGCTCGCCGACGTGGTGGTCGAGTTGCCGGTGCGGTACATGTAATAAACAAACACCAGCAGCATAAACACCGCCGCCACCGCGATGGCCACCACCGCAAGGAACCAGCCGAGCTTCATCGGCGTCTGCATCAGCCCGGCAAAATAGGTGTTGAAGCGCTTGATGCGCCCCTTCTCCCCGCGCGGGCCCACATGGGCGAGCACCGCCTCGCGCGCGCCGGTCTCCTCATAGGCGTAGACCAGAAGGTAGGCAAGCGCAAAAACTCCGATGGGAATGAGCTGCATGAGCTTCACGCCCCGGTACAGGTCGATCTCGATGATATAGGAGAGCTGCGAGAGCGCAGACGAGGCGAGCAGCGACCCGCCGAACGCCGTCAGGATGGCGGCAGCCGACGTTCCCAGCGCAAAGCCGACCAGCCTGCCAAGGCCGATGTGCGGCTGCTCCTTCCGCTTCTCCGCCAGCACGCGGCACAGGCCCACCGCCGCAAGCGAGGGCATCACGATACCGCCGGACATGGAAAGCAGCACCTTGAACAGCGCAGGCTTCAGCGCAGCGAGCCCTGTAAAGCCCAGCGCGCCGAGAATGAGCAGGCCATAGCGCCAGCGGTCATCCATAAAGAAGAACAGATCGAGCAGCAGCACGATCAGCGCCGCCGTGCCGATGCCCTGCACGATCTTCAGCGCCATTGAGGGCGTTTTCAGCTCCATGGCGGGCACCGTCGCATGGGTATAGCCGAGGGGGGCGAGTCTCGCGTCCAGATCCTCCAGCATTTTTGTGTAGTCGGCGGGATCGGTGACGTAGGTCCACTCCTCCTCTTCCGCATCCCAGCTGATGTCGTTGTCCGGCTCGAGGATCATCTTCATGAAGATGACCTTGCAGTTGCGCTCGGCAATGGCGCGGAAGAAGGAGTTGGTGATCTCCTCGGCGCCCTCATAGCCGCAGTACTGATAACGGTTCTGGATGTATGCCCACTCGTTGAACACACGGATGCCCCGGTAGCCGGTGTCGTTCAGCAGCTCCTCGATGCCCGGCCAGGTGAGATTCTGGCTCTGGTCGTTCTGCTCGAACATGCCGATGCCCGCGCCGCTGTCGATGAGATACTGCTTGAGCAGCGCCCAGCCCTCTTCGCTCTCATAGCCGACCAGCTCCTCGCCGCTGTTCATGAAGTAGGGCGCATTGTAGTGCCGCAGCACCTTGATATAGCTCTCGGCAAAGCGCGTGCCGTTCATATCCTTCTGCGTCACGGTGCGCGGAATGATCTGAAAGCCGTGAGCTTCCATCATTGCAGCCGTATCCGGCCAGATGCCGAGGCACAGCTCCAGCAGCTTTTCGCCCTTCATGCCGTTTTTCTGCTGCTGGAGGAAGATAAAGCCGTTTTCGCCGGCAAGGCACGTTTTCGCCTCAAAGCCCTCAAAGCGTTCCTGATAGGCGTTCAGCACCCACCGGTAGGCATCCGCCGTGTCGGTGCAGATGATGGAATCGCTCACGTCTGTGCTCTCGCGCAGCCACTGCGCCACCTCGTCGGGATAATTCGCCTCCCAGCCGTAGCTCTCCATCGCCTTTTTCACGGTCATCGTATGCACGGGGATGGCAGCGCTCTGGCTCAGATCCATCGCGCTCGCCTCGCCGAGCGCGACCTTGTCTACGCCCAGCGAGCGGAACAGGTCGAGCCATTCGTCCTCCGTCTGCGAGGACTGGCGCGCCATGGCGCGCAGGCTGGAATAGTCAAGAATGATGTCGTAATACTTGTTGCTCTCCTCCGCCTGCACGCGGGTCACAAGCGGGATCAGGGAGCTCAGAAGCCCGATCAGGGCGATCACAGCCAAAATGCGGTTGTTCTTCAGGATGCTCTTCATTTCTCATTTCTCCTCATGCGGCGTGCCGCCGGGTCTTTGTCACAGGCTGTCCAGCTCCACCGGCGTGCCGATAGAGCGGGCAAGGGTGCAGATCTTTGCAGTGTCCTCAATGTATTCCGCGCGCAGGTACGCCTGCGCAAGGCTGTCCCCTACGGCAAGCACGCCGTGGTTCGCCAGCGTGCAGCCGCCGCGGTCCACAAGCGCGGGGACGGCGTTCGTGCCGACCGCCTCGGTGCCGGGCGCTGCATAGTCCGCGCAGCGGACCTCGCCGCCAAGGAAAATTCGCGATTCGACCAGCACCGCAGGAATGCTCCGGCGCACGGCGGCAAACGCCGTCGCATAGGGCGAATGCGTGTGGAACACGGCGTTCGTCCCGGGATACGCCCGGTACACGGCGGCGTGCAGCCGCCACTCGCTCGAGGGCTGCATTTTCCCCTCGAGCACCGTGCCGTCAAGCTTCATGCGCACGATGTCCTGCGCGCGCAGCACGTCGTAGCGCACGGAAGTCGGCGTGATGAGCATTTCATCGGGCGCGACGCGGCAGCTCATGTTGCCGCTCGTGCCGGAAAACAGTCCCTCCCGGAAGGCCTGAAGCGATTTGTCCACGATCTCCTGACGAAGAATGTCCAGATTTTGTTCCATTCAGATCACCAGATTGTCCCTGCCGATGCTGCCATCCGTAAAATAGCGGTGCAGATCGTAGGGAGAGTAGATGCCAAGATCGGTCACAACGCCCGAGACGAGGTGCGGCGGCGTGATATCGAAGGCTGGGTAATAGCCCTTCACGCCCTCCATCGCTGTGCGCACGCCCATCGCCTGGAGCGTGAAGTTCGGGTCGCGCATCTCAATGTGAACGCTGTCCACCGTCTCGTGCCCCTGGTCGGGTGCGCCGGTGACGAAGTACGGGATGCCCATATACTTGGCGGCGATGGCGTTCTGGAACGTGCCGACCTTGTTGACGACGTGCCCGTCGCAGCAGATGGCGTCCGCCGCGGTGGTAAAGACATCGACCTTTTCCTGCTGCATGACGAATGCCGCCATATTGTCGGAGATGACCGTCACGTCAAAGCCCATGTCGTGACAGACGGACGCCGTCAGGCGCGCGCCCTGAAAATACGGGCGTGTTTCGGGGCAGAAAAGCCTGATGCTCTTACCGCGATTCCGACATTCGCGCAGCATCGTGCCGACGATGGTCTCGGCGAAGCAGTGCGTCATCACCGTGCCGTTGTCAGGGAACATATCGACTAAGTACGCGCCGATCTTCGCCATGCGGTCATAGCGCACGTTGTTGAGCTCGACGGTCTTATTTTTAATGGCTTCCGCCGCATCCTCCCCCGCCGAAAGCGCGCGTCCGGCTTCCTTGAGGCAGATATCGCAGAGGATGCCCATGCGCTTTTGCGTCGTGGGGCGCGCGTGGGAAATGGTGTACGCCGCCTTTTTGAGGTATTCCATCTGCTCACCCGCCGATCTATCGCGGCATTCCCATGCCGCGAGCGCCATACCCATCGGCGCTGCCGTGTAGGGTCCCGCGCTCTGCGTCACCATGTCGGTGATCGCCTGCGCGACCTCACCGTGCGTGCGGCAGATGACGAATTCCACCCTCGCGGGGTATACGCGCCTGTCAAGTATTCTCACTTCACCATCCTCGAACCACGCAACATTTTCATAGCGCAGCAGGAAGGCAAGATCCTTGTCCGCTCTCTCCATCGCTCCCTCTCACTTTCTGTAAAGGCGCGCGACGGCGCGCTCCATATCGGCGCGCACCCTCTCCGCGTCCAGCGTCTTGAATTCACCGTTTTCGTACAAAATTCTGCCGTCCACCATCGTCATGCACACGTCGCCTGCCTGCGCCGAGCAGGTAATGAGCGCGGGCGTGTCAAAGTCAGGATAAAGATGGGGCTTAGCCAGGTCGATCGCGATGATGTCGGCCCTTTTGCCGGTCTCGAGCGCGCCGGTATCGCCGCGTCCCTGAAGCTTTGCGCCATTGACCGTCGCCATGTCCAGCACCTCGTCCGAGCGGATATGCGTGGGGTCGTGGTGGTAGCCGTCATGAATGATCTCGGCGAGGTGCATCTCTTCAAACATATTCAGATTATTGTTGCTGGCCGTACCGTCGGTGCCGAGCGTCACGTTGATGCCCTTGTCCATCATGCGGCGGATGGGGGCAAAGCCGCTGCCGAGCTTCAGGTTCGACGTGGGGTTGTGGACCACGCTCACGCCGTGCGCCTTCAGAATGTCCATATCGCTCTCCGTAATGAACACGCAGTGCGCCGCCGCCGTGGGCGAGTCAAACGTGCCGAGCGATTCGAACCATTCCGTCGGCGTTTTGCCGTAGCGCTCGACGCACTCGCGCTGCTCACGCGCAGTCTCGGCAAGGTGGATGTGCATACGCCCGCCCTTTTCGCGGCAGAGGTCGCTGTACGCCCTCACGATATGGCTCTTGCAGGTATACTCCGCGTGGATAGAAAAGTCAATGCGGATGCGCCCGTCCGCCGCGCCGTGGTACTTTTCAAAAAGCGCCAGTGATTCGGGGATCTGCGTGTTCTGCTCCACGGTCTGGTTTTCGTCAAAGCACTGCACGCAGCGGTTCAGGTTCGCCTTGATGCCCGCCTCCTCGACCGCCCAGACGGTCTCCTCGGGGAAAAAGTACATATCGGAAAAGCTCGTCGTGCCGCCCGCGATCATCTCAAGCAGGGCAAAGCGGCTCGCCGC
>DHMW01000111.1:3244-3414 GCA_002405995.1 Oscillospiraceae bacterium UBA4632 | reverse complement strand
AGCGACGCCTTGACGGCCTCGACAGAGCCCATCACGTCCGCCTTGACGATGATATTGAGGTTCTTCATCTCGCCCGCCTGGATCTGGCTGAACAGGTCCTCGAGCGAGACCTTCGTGATGGGGGCGTTGGCCTTGCGCTTTTCCTCCTCCTTGCGCTGCTCGACAAGCTC
>DHMW01000111.1:2483-3153 GCA_002405995.1 Oscillospiraceae bacterium UBA4632 | reverse complement strand
TCGTCGGCGACGGCGTTGAAGTGGGCGCCGGCCTCGGGCACCTCGCCAAGGCCCGTGATCTCCACAGGCACGCTGGGACCGGCACTCGTGAGCTTCTGGCCCTTGTCGCTCATCATCGCGCGCACGCGGCCGACGGCCGTGCCGGCGATGATGATATCGCCCTGATGGAGCGTGCCGTTCTGCACGAGCAGCGTCGCGATCGGGCCGCGGCCCTTATCAAGGCGCGCCTCGACCACAGCGCCGGACGCGGCGCGGTTGGGGTTCGCCTTCAGCTCGGCGACCTCGGCGGTCAGCGCGACCATCTCGAGCAGGTTGTCGATGCCCATGCCGGTCTTGGCGGAGATGGGGCAGATGATCGTGTCGCCGCCCCAGTCCTCGGCCACAAGGCCGTACTCGGTCAGCTGCTGCTTGATGCGCTCGGGGTTGGCATCGGGCTTATCCATCTTGTTGATGGCGACGATGATGGGGATCTCGGCGGCCTTGGCGTGGTTGATAGACTCCACGGTCTGCGGCTTGATGCCGTCCTCCGCCGCAACGACGAGGATGGCGATGTCCGTGATCATCGCGCCGCGGGCGCGCATGGAGGTGAACGCCTCGTGGCCCGGGGTATCGAGGAAGGTGATGGGCTTGCCCTTGATCTGCACCTGGTAGGCGCCGATGTGCTGGGTGA